>JALRGB010000231.1 GCA_023253575.1 Verrucomicrobiales bacterium | reverse complement strand
CTCGCGCCCCATCAACCACCCTTTCCTCCACCGCACCCGCGTCCACACCCGCCCCGTCGTCCGCCTCAATCACTCCCGCCCCCACCGCCGCGGCAGCACCCGCCTCCGGCGGCGTCTCCACCAGCGGCATCGATGATCCGGACGAAGCTTCCACCGCCGACAAAACGCCCGCCCACGCCACAAACGCCAGCCCCAGCAGGCCAGCCAAGGCCGCACCCCGCACACGCGCAAAGCCCACCCCACACCCCACCCACACCCTCCCCTGCGACCGGAAGAGAAATAAAAACGATCCTTCTGACGGAGCCACTCGGTGAATGACAGGCTGGTTGATCAAAGGCCGCACCTAAACCTAGTTCCGCGAGGGCGCAGGTTCCGGAAGCGGGCGCAAATCCGGGCGTTCCAGCGTATCATCTGGCCCAAACGGCTCATCGCCAGCTCGCACCTTTGACGGCTTCGGCGCCGTGCGCCGCGCGCCAGACGTCGGACCGACCAGCGCCGCATCGTTCAAGGTGGCGGGATCAATGCGCCCAACCACGGCCCCATCGGGCAACGGGCTGCCGTCCGGAAGGAAGGCGCGCCCCCCAGAAGCCGATGCCGCAGACCCGCGGCGGGCCAGAGCGGCCGGAGTGGCGGGATCACCAATGCGGCGAATCTTTTTTTCTTTGTCAATAACTGCAAACAATTCAGGACTGAGGTTTTTCCAAACCACGATCCTCCCGTCTTCCGGGACCCGGTCGATCATAAGAATGTCCGCAGGCTGCCGGTTGACGGCAGTCGCAAGATACTGGCCGCGGTTGGCCACCCCCAGCCGCTGCAGCGCGTGCTGGCCGCTGGTGTCCAGCCAGAAAACCGCCCCCCACGTGCGTCCGTCCTCCGCAGGAAACGCCCAATAGGCCTTGAAATTCCGTTGGGTGAGCACCGGCATTTTGCGAAAATATCGCATCTCGCCTCGCACCTCGAATTCCTGAATCTTGCGCGGTCCTTCCATCTGATCCCCCTCCTCGTGGAGGCTGATCAGATACACCGGCTGCTTTCCCCCGCCGAGCGCCGATCCAGCCACCAGCACCAGCAGTCCCACAAGGGCGATTAGTCGTGACGTCATCAGTGGAGCATGCCCCGCGAAGGAAGCTTGGCAAGAAGGTTGCTCATCCACTCTTCACGTTCCGATCATAATCCCGATGGATGGTCGATAAAAATCGCCGGCGGCAGCTGGAACTCGCGCTCCAACCACTCTCCCAACGCGCGCACCCCGAATGTCTCGGTCGCATAATGCCCGGCATAAATCACGTTCACCCCAAGCTCTTCAGCCAGCGTATAGCTCCAGTGAGGCCCCTCGCCAGTCAAAAAGGTGTCGACCCCCAAAGCCGCAGCCGCGGCAATCTCGGCCCCGGCTCCACCCGTAATAAGGCCCAGATGACGAACCCGGGACGGACCGCCCGCACAGAGATGCACCGCTCCTCCACCCACGACCCGGCGGACCTTCTCCACCAGCGCGGCACGGTCGAGATGAACCGACGCCTTCAGCCCGAGCTGGATACCCTTCCATGGAAAAAACGGTTCGGTCTTTTTCAACCCCAAAGCCGCCGCCAGCCGGGCATTATTGCCAAGCACCGGATGCACATCCAGAGGGATATGGCTGCTGTAAATAGCCAAGCCCGCCTCCATGGCCAGCGCCAGCTTCCGGAATAAGGCGCCCTCAATCCGCTGCAAGCCTGACCAGAACATCCCATGATGCACCAGCAGCAAATCCGCCCCAGCCTCGACCGCCTCCCTGATCACCGGCTCACAGGCGTCCACCGCCACCGCCACCCGCGTCACCCGACCAGAACGGCTGGCCAGCTGCAGCCCATTCAACGCCCCAGGATAATCCGGCACCACCACCACCCGTAACTCACTTTCCATGGCCGCAACCACCGAGGCTAAGGCCGCCCCGGCCGACGACACTAAAGCCGCTCTGGCCGACGACACTAAGGCCGCTTTAGGAATTTTAACGCGCCCCCTTGGCATGATATCAAAAGTAAAGATCAGGCCGCAGGCGCCGTTTTCGCGGGAATGACAAAAACTGCAACTAAGGCCGACGCCAGCACAAAACCAGCCGCCCACGTGAACGACGTGCGATAACCGATTTCCACCAACGTCGAGGTCGTTTCCGTCAGCGGCCGGGCCATTTCCGAGAATCCCAGTGGCAACGGTAGAGCCGCCAGCATCGGTCCAAGAAACCGACCCAAACTGCCCACCGAAGAATTAAGCCCCAGAGCACGCCCCTGGGTGTGGCCGCTGGCCGAACGCGAGAGCAGACCCGTCAGGGTGGGCATGATCAAGCCGTTGCCCAGCGCCATCAATGCCGCCACCCCCAGAAAACCCGGTGTGCCCTCAACCCGGGGCAATAACCAGAGGCTGGCCGCCAGCAACACCGCTCCTAACAAAATTAATGGCTTCTCAATCGGACGCTTCATCAGCCTCCGAATCAATCCCCCCTGAACCACCACTCCCAGAAATCCAAGATAAGCAAAAGCAAAACTCATCTCCGCCCGGGTATACCCAAGATGGTCCCCGCAAAAAAGAGCAAACAACAAATGCACAAAGGCAAAACCTGTCGTGCTCAGCAGACCGGCCATCAAAAGCAGGGAAATCGTCCGCCCTTGGCCGCCAGTGAAGACTTCCGCCAAAGGAGCTGGTTGACTCGGATGCCGCCGCTTTTCTTCACTCAAGGTTTCCGGCAACTTCGTCTTGATCAACCAGGCATTGGCCAGACACAGCCCGCCGGCAAAATAAAATGGCGCTGAATGATGCCACAAACTCAGCAAACCACCCAACGCCGGGCCCAACATGAAGCCAAGTCCAAACGCCGCCCCAATCATACCCATGTATTTCGCCCTCTCCTCAGGCTTGGTCATATCCGCAATACACGCCTGGGCCGCCGCCACATTGCCGCCACTCGCCCCATCAATAATTCGCCCCAAAAATAACATCCAAGGAGCAAAGGCCGCTCCCGTCACAAAATAACCAACCGCCGACCCCAGCGTGCTGATCAATAAGACCGGCCGCCGCCCAATCCGGTCAGACCATTTGCCCAGTAACGGCGCCGTAAACAGTTGCACCAAAGAAAAAATCCCGGTGAGCCAGCCCAAAGACTGCGCCGACATCAAGAACGGCTCGCTCCGCCCGTAATCAGGCAACACCGGAATGACAATTCCAAAGCCGACCATGCTCACAAAGATGGTCAGGAAGATAACAAAGATCTCAGGGCGGCGGCGTGGGGACATGGCAAAAAACGAACAAAGAAATAAATCATGGCGCGCCTTCTCGCGGCCACAACCAGCTTGAACACAGAATCAACGATCGTGCACCCAACCACCAGCCACGATCCACCCGCTCGTAAAACCGCCACGAGCGTCCAAAATGCCGAGACCGCCACAACCGCCAGATCCAATCGGACCCCGCAGCCGACCGCCCAGACCCAGCTGAGGCACTCAATAGCCCCAGCCCACTCACATTTTGATCAATGAGCCAGACAGAATTGCTCAAAACGATCGAGCCCAGTCTTGATCACGTCCAGCCCGCAAGCATAACTGAATCGCACCGTGTGGTCAGCCCCAAAGGCCAGTCCCGGCACCACCGCCACCTGCTGGCGACTCAACAGTTTCTCCGCAAAGTTCATCGATTTGAGTCCCATTCTTTCAATGTTGACTAAGAAATAGAAGGCTCCTTGCGGCTCCACCACCGACACATTGGAAATCTTGCTGAACCGGTCCAGCATGTAATTCCGCCGTACATCAAACTCGTCCCGCATGTCCGAGACAACTTGCTGGTCACCCGTCAAAGCAGCCAGAGCTCCCCACTGCGCAAAGGTCGTCGGGGCACTGGTGGTGTGGCTCTGGATGTTGTTCATGGCCTCAGCCAACGCTTTGGGAGCCGCGGTATAACCAATCCGCCAGCCCGTCATGGAATATGGCTTCGAGAAACCATTCACGACAATCGTCAACGCTTGAATCTCCTTGGAAAGACTGGCAATCGAGATGTGCTCCGATTCGTTGTAGATGAGTTTTTCGTAGATTTCATCAGAGAGGATAACAATGTCCTCGGCGGCCGCGATCTCGGCAATTTTCTCCAATTCCGCCCGGGAGTAAAGGGAGCCGGTTGGGTTGCCTGGTGAATTGAGGATCAGCATCTTGGTGCGAGGCGTCATGGCCTCCTCAAAATTCTCCGCCGTCAGTTTCCAACCGTTTTTCTGGCTGGTTTCGACGATGACCGGCTCTCCGCCAGCCAGACGCACCATTTCCGGATAGCTGGTCCAGTATGGCGCCGGGATAATGACTTCGTCACCCGGATCACACACCGCCAGAATGGCGTTGTAACAGGAATGCTTGGCCCCGCAATTCACCGTGATCTGCTGCGGCGTATACTCAAGATTGTTGTCCACCATCAACTTGGTGGCAATCGCCTCGCGAAGCTCAAATAACCCTTCGGCCGCCGTATACTTGGTCTTGCCCTCAGCCAGAGCCTTGACGGCCGCCTCTTTGATGAAATCCGGGGTATCCATGTCCGGCTCGCCAGCTCCAAAGCTGCATACATCAATACCCTCTTTTTTTAACTTCGCCGCCTGGGCGGTGATAGCGAGGGTCAGGGAAGGAGAAACGGCGGCGACTTTTTCGGCGATCTGGTTCATGGTGGCAGCGTAAAGGGGGCGGATGACGAATGAATGGGAAAAAAAACGCGCCGCCGCTCCGATAAAGCGGGGGCGCGGATGTGGGGGCACAACGTTGTCGGCTCCAGCCCGGGCGCAAGAGGGAAATCACCTCAACTGAACTGCCAGTTTCTGCCCAGTCCAAAACACCCAGCCCTCATCCCATCATCACACCACCCACCCCGCGCCCCACAAACT
>JALRGB010000196.1 GCA_023253575.1 Verrucomicrobiales bacterium | reverse complement strand
ATGTTTTCCGGGTCGGCGGCATGGGGCGAGCAGTTGGTGCGGGGGGCGGATTACTGGGCGGCGCGGATCGAGAGCGGGCTGGGGCTGGAGACGACCGGCTGGAATGGTGTGACTTTGGGCGATGTGAATGGTGACGGGTGGGACGACATGTATCTTCCGCAGACGGGAGGACTGCCCAACCGGCTGCTGGTCCGGCAACTCGATGGCACGTTTCGCGATGTTTCGGCGGAATCGGGAACCGACTGGCTGGATCCATCGCATGGGGCCCTACTGGTCGACCTCGATAACGATGGTGATCAGGATTTGGTAGTTTCCATGGCTGAGGGCGTTTTGTTTCAGGAAAACGACGGCCGCGGGAAATTTTCTATTCGCAGTGCGAAGCTGATGCCGGCCGGCCATCCCTATGGTCTGGCCGCTGCTGATTACGATGAGGATGGTGATCTGGACTTGTATGTGGCTTGTTATCACCCGCGGGCGGGAGCCACTCGCAATTTTGTGTTTGCCCGGCCCATGCCATATCATGAAGCGACGAATGGGGCCCCCAATCAACTGCTGCGGAATGAGGGGAATTGGAAGTTCGTGGATGCCACCCGTGATCTCGGATTGCAGGTCAATAACAACCGGTACAGCTATGCGCCGGCGTGGCAAGATTACGACGGTGATGGTGATCTTGATCTTTACGTGGCTAACGACTTTGGCTCCAATAACTTGTATCGACAAGACCGCTCGCCTGATGGATTGATTCAATTTGCGGAAGTGGCGGTCGCGGCGGGAGTGACGGATACGGCGGCCGGGATGTCAGCGTGCTGGGGTGATTATGATGGGGACGGCCGACCGGACTTGTACGTGAGCAACATGTTTTCCAGTGCGGGCAGCCGGATTGCGCACCAACCGGCTTTTCAGGCGGTGGCCGATGCGTCGACGCGGGCCGTATTCCAGCGTCATGCCCGTGGAAATTCGCTGTTTCGCAATGCGGGCGATGGCACCTTTGCCGACGTCAGCGAGTCGGCTCGGGTCATGCTTGGTCGCTGGGCATGGGGGTCGCGCTTCACCGACTTCAACAACGACGGAGCGCCGGATCTCTATGTGGCTAATGGTTTTATCACTCAGGAAAATCCCGACGATTTGTGAAGCTTCTACTGGCGCCAGGTCGTGGCGCGCAGCCCCACTCGCTCACAATCCGGCTCCACAGATGACTATTTGCGCGCCTTTGGCGAGTTGGCGCAAAAAATCCGCGGCGGTCAGTCGTTCAGCGGACGGGAACGAAATTGCGCCTTTCTCAATACCGGCGACGGCCGGTTTGCCGATGTCTCGGCGGTGACAGGACTCGATTTCGATGACGATGCCCGGGGACTGGCTACGAGCGATCTCGACGGGGATGGCGATGCCGATATTGTACTGAGCAACCGCACGGCCCCGGTGGTGCGGGTGCTGCGCAACGACATGGCGTTGGCTTCGACCAACCGTCTGGTGGTGCAGCTGGCCGGGACATCCTGCAATCGTGATGCGATTGGGGCGAGGGTTTCGGTACAGGTGGGCGGACGGCGGGCTTCGCAGACGGTGGTGGCGGGCGACGGGTTTTTAAGTCAATCGGGCAAGGCGTTGATTTTCGGATTGGGCGCGGAGCAGGTGGTTGAGCGGGTGCTGGTGCGCTGGCCGGGTGGCGGTGGTAAAGAGGAGGAATTTAGCGGGGTTGGGGTGAATCGGGTGTGGAAGCTGGTGCAGGGGGCGGGCCGGGCGGTGCCGGTAGAGCGGCCGGTGCTGGCTGCGGTGACGGCTGCGCCCACGGTTGTGCCGCCGGCTGGGGAGGCGGTCCGGATCCGGTTGTTTCAGCCGTTGCCGGTGCCGACTGGTTTGGTCTATCGCGATCTGAGCGGCCGCGAGCAACCGCTGGCAGCCGCGTGGAGCCAGGGCCCTGTCTTGATTAATCTCTGGGCTACATGGTGCGCTCCCTGCGCCGCCGAGTTGCAGGAATTGGCTTCGCTTCAGTCCGACCTCCGCCTGCTCCCGCTCTCAGTCGAACAATTATCCGACGACCCGCCCGCTCCCTCCGCCGAGGCCGTCCATGCCTTTCTCGCCGCTCGTGGACTGGCTGACCACGGGGGCTGGGCCACTCGCGAAAATATCGCCGCTTTCGATCAACTCGTCCGCGACGCCGTTTATCATCATCTCCAAATGCCTTTACCAGCGAGTTTTCTCGTCACTCAGGAAGGGCGAGTCGCCGTCATTTACAAAGGCCGCACCACCGCGGCCCAAGTGCGGCGGGATTTGGCCACACTGAACGCCGGAACCGCGCAGTCGATGGCGGCCGCCGTACCCTTCCCGGGGCGCTGGGCGCGGGCCACGACCTTCGCGAGCCATCCAGCGGCCGTGGCTCGGGCGTTTCTAGAGGCGGGTGAACCCCTGGAGGCGGAAAGCCATCTGAAGAAATTCATCGCCAGCCAGGCCGACCCCGCCACGGAACAGAGTCGGCGCCAGCGGGTCGAAGTGATGACTTTGCTGGCTGAAACGAGCCGTCTGCGCTCAGCGTGGGTGGCGGCTGAACAGTGCGCCCGCGAGGCGCTCCAATACCAGCCGACGCATATCCCCGCAGTCTTCGAGCTGGCCCAAGCTCAGGCGGCCCAGTCCCACATCGATCAGGCGCTGGCTACCCTTCGGCCGCTTTGTCAGGCGGGGCCGGCGCGGCTGGACGCGCTTGATCTCTCGGCCGATGTGCAGTTGGCCGCCGGACGGCCAGCTGCGGCGGCCGCGGACTGGCGGGCCGCCCTCAGCCTCAATCCAAAATTTATCCCGGCGCTCCATAAACTCGCCACCCTGCTCACCGGGTCCGTCGAGGCCTCTCTCCGTCAGCCGGAAGAGGCCCTGCGTCTCGCTACCTTCCTTTTGAGTGCGCCCGGGGCGCGCCAGCAACCGGTGTTTTTGGCCAGTGGCGCTGCGGCCTATGCGGCCTGCGGTCGATTTCCGGAAGCCGTAGCTCTGCAAACAGATGCGGTCCGGCGCCTCGGTGGGGCGGGTCAGGCCGCAGCCTTTGCGATCCAGCTTCGAAATTTGCAGGCCTATCGAGACGGTCAGCTGCCGTCTTCAGTCCAGCGTCCCTGAAGGCGCCTTCTCACCGCCTTCGCCAAGACATGAGAGCGCTGAACAAGGTGCGGAGGCGCGGCGTCAGGCGGGTTCGATTGTATTGATCTCCGATTTTGCGAATGGCTTCGGCTTGAGTGGGGTATGGATGGATGGTGGCGGCGATGCCGGCGAGGCCGATCTTGTGAGTCATGGCCAGCGTGATTTCGGAGATCATGTCACCGGCGTGTTCCGCGACGATGGTGGCTCCCACGATTTGATCTGTCCCTTGGCGGACGTGCACCCGGACCAGGCCATCGGTTTCATCATCGAGCAGGGCGCGATCCACTCCACTGAGAGATTGGGTGTAGGTCGTTATTTTCAGGCCGCGTGCCTGTGCCTCTGCAGCCGTCAGGCCGACATGGGCGATTTCCGGCGAGGTATAAGTGGCCCATGGAATGATGAGCCGGCTCATTTTTTTGCGGCCGAAAAACAAGGCGTTTTGAATGACCGTGCGGGCCATGAAATCGGCGCTGTGGGTGAATTGATAGCGGGAACAAATGTCCCCGGCAGCAAAAACCCTCCGGTTGGTGGTCCGCAGCATGTCGTCAACCAGCACTCCCGTGCGGTCATAACGCACCCCCGCCGCCTCCAGATTCAGCCCCTCAATATTAGGAGCGCGCCCAGCGGCGAGCAGGAGGTGGTCGACGGTCAGATCGTGCTTCACGCCCATGGCATCGAGCGTCACCAGAATCGTACCACCGGCGCCTGGGGCTAGCTGCAGATTTTGGGCAGACGACAGCAGGTTGACGCCGTCCTGCTGCAATCGTGCCTGCACGATGGCTGCGGCCTCTGGGTCTTCTCTTGGTAAAATGCCGGTGGACGACTCGATCAGCGAGACTTGGCTGCCTAGGCGGGCGAAGCTTTGCGCCATTTCGCATCCGATCGGGCCGCCCCCGATGACGGCCAGCCGCGCTGGTAGTTTGGTCAACGAAAAAACGGTTTCGTTGGTCAGCGCGTTCACGCTGGCGAGGCCGGGAATGGGCGGAGTCGCGGCCCGCGCTCCCGTGGCAATGACCGCCGAATGAAACAAAAGTTCTGTCTCGTTGACTTTCAGTGTATCAGGACCCGTAAAATGACCGCTGCCAAGGAAAACATCCACCCCCAGAGCGGTGAAGCGCCGCACCGAATCATGCGCGCCGATTTCAGAACGTAGCCGCCGCAGCCGCTGCATCGCCGCCGCAAAATCGACCTGTACCCCGGTCGCCGAAAGGCCCGACGGCTCGTGGCCACGCATGCCCGCCGCCCGCCGGGCCGCATGGATTAATGCTTTGCTGGGGACACAGCCGAAGTTAAGGCAGTCGCCGCCCATCAGCTGCCGCTCGACCAGCGCCACCCGGGCCCCACACCCCGCCGCGCCCGCCGCCGCCACCAGCCCAGCCGGACCGCCGCCAATCACAACCAGATTATATCGCCCCGCCGGTGTCGGATTGATCCAATCAGACGGATGAACGTGGCCGATCAGGGTCTCATTATACTCGTCGGCAGGCAGAATCTGAAAGTCGTGGCTCATGAAGATGCAATACCCCACCTCTGCCACGCAGAAAGGGATTCACAACCACGAGAACACTGGCTTTCTGTCCCAGTGGGCGGTGGAACAAGGGTGGAGAGCGCGCTCGTTGACCGAAT
>JALRGB010000126.1 GCA_023253575.1 Verrucomicrobiales bacterium | reverse complement strand
TTTCTTTTTTTTCACCACGTTCATCAATAATACGCATGGATGAATAAGTGAGACCAACCTCATCATGAGTGTCCAAAGTTTTGTTAAGCTGTTCCAGGGCATCAGGTAAATAAACATTATCACATGACGTCCATGTCCAATAGTGACCACGCGCTTTAGCAAATCCAATATTGAGGGACTGTGGCAGCTTTTGATTGGTATCATTACGATAATAAAAAACTCTGGATAGCCTGACCGGCCGCGCCCTTGATCAGGTTGTCTTCAGCGCTGAGCAAAATGACCCGGCCTGTGCGATCGTCCACCGCCCAGCCGATATCAATAAAGTTGGTGCCCACCACATTTTTGGTATCCGGGCAACCACCCTCCCCGAGCAAGCGGACGAACCGGGCTGATTCGTACAGGCCAGTCATGACTTCCGTCACGCGGGCTGCGGTCACGCCCGGACGCAGGGAGGCGTAGGTTGTCGTGCAAATGCCAGCGGTGACCGGCACCAGATGTGTTGTGAAGGTGATTCTAACCTGTTCACCGGCCGCCCGGGATAATTCCTGCTCGATTTCGCTTAAATGCCGATGTTTTGGCACGCTGTAAGCGCGCACGCTTTCATTACATTCGGCGAAGAGCAGCGGCACCGACGCCTTGCGCCCGGCTCCGCTCACACCGCTCATGGCGCAGGTGGTGATCGTCCCAGGATCAATCAAGCGCTGCCGCAGCAGTGGCACTAGCGGCAAAATCACACTTGTCGGGTAACATCCGGGAGAGGCAATCAGACGCGCCGCTTTAATCCGGTCCGCATGCACCTCCGGCAATCCGTACACCGCCTCCGACAACCACTCGGGGGCCGGATGATCATGATCGTAAAACTCGCGATACACCGCCGCGTCCTCCAGCCGGAAATCAGCACTCAAATCAATAACCGTCATCCCCGCACTCAATAAAGGAAGGGCAATCTCCGCCGCCACACCATGAGGCAATGCCAAAAATGCCGTCGCAACCGCCAGCTCCCGCAAACGAGCCGGGTCCGGCTCGATGAAACATAACGCTTCCGCCCCGGGCCACCCACGAAATTTAGGCATGACCTCGGAGACAGCCCGACCCGCTTCCTGCCGGGATGTCAAGGCCACTAACTCCACACCCGGATGACGAAGCAACAGTCGCACTAACTGCTCGCCCGAATAACCGCTGGCTCCAACAATCGCTGTTTTGATTCTTTCCATGACCGCCATCATGCGCGGCCCGGACCGGGTGGCAAGCGGCTCGCAAACCGCCCCGCAACCGCCTAAAACTCTTACTTGCCTAATTGACCACCATATTTACCCTTACGAAAGGACAGACAAAGGGGGGTTCGCCCCAGTGACAGTGACCGCGACGCAAGTCTTCATCGGTGCGGGCCATTCGGGCCCCACACCCTCGTTCGCCGCCCCACGCATCGCGCGTCGGGCCACCTCGCCGACCCCCCTGATCTTCACAGTGACTTCTTTGCGATGCGGCCGCCGTGCTGTCTCCAGAAAGGTCGTCGGTCCACTAGGCCTGAGCGGCCCGATGAGCCAACCCGGCCCGCGCGTGCGGAATCCGGTGCAAGCCACCGCTCAGGACCTCGCCATACCCAGCGGCCGCCACGGCCGCCATTTCCTGAGACCACCCCACCCTACGTTATGAGCCAATCCTCATCCACTCCACCACGCCCGCGGCGCGGTGGCCGCAACCGCAACCGGCCCGCCGATCACGGCAGCCGCGACCAACACGAACGCCAGCGCCATCACCGCGATACCGAAACCTTCCAACGCCCGAAAGGCGGACCGAAACTCACGCTTTGGCAAAAAGCGCTCTCCTTGATCGGCCTCGGCCCAAAACCGCCGCTGCGCCGCGCCGACCGCCCGGCTACCTCCGAGCCGAGCAAAGACGCCCCACGTCCCGCCCGCCCACCCCAATCACAATCCCGCGACCGCAGTCGCGAGCCGCGCGAAGCCCGCGAACCGCGGGAACCACGCGAGCCGCGCGAAACACGGGAGGCCCGCCCACCGCGTGAGCCCAAAACCCCGCGCCCCGTCATGCAGCATGAAGTGACCACCGGCCGCCTCTACGTCGGAAACTTGTCGTACGACGTCACCGAAACCGACCTCACCGAATTGTTCGGTGGCATCGGGCAAGTGCGCCATGCCGAAGTCGTCGTCAATCGCGCCACCCAACGGTCCAAGGGCTTCGCCTTTGTCGAAATGCTCACCATCGACGAGGCCAAACGCGCCGTCACTGAGCTCCATGACAAGGAATACATGGGACGAAAAATGCTCGTCACCGGCGCCAAGGCCGAAGACCAGCCGAAACCTGCCGAATCAGAAGCACAGGCCGCACGCCGTCTTGAAGAACCAACTCTTCGCGAAGACCGCCCATACCGCCGCGAAGATCGCCCCGCCCCACGCCAAGAACGCCCCGCCCCACGCGAAGAACGTTCGCGCGAACCACGCGAAGAACGCCCACGCCGGGAATCACGCCCCGCCAGCCCAATCATGGGCGACATCACCACCGGCATCATCCGCCGCGAACAAATCGAAGCCGCGACCCCCAAGCCGCCCACCACCTAATTCCTCAGGTCCCAGCCCTCAGAATCCGATTGCCGCCCGGCTACCGCGCCAGGCGGCAATTTTTTTGTCGATGCCACAGCCGCACAGCGACCCAGCAGCACAGCGACCCAGCAGCACAGCGGCACATCAGTACAGCGGCACAGCAGCACAACCGCCTCCTCCCTCCCCCACGCCGTCAAAACCGCTCATCCATCCCAGCCTTATTCAAAAATCCCGGGCTCATACACCCGACGGCCACTCCCATCGCCACTCCCATCGCCTCCCTCTCCGCTCGATAGCGGCCCACTCGTCCCGTTTCACGAGCGACATTCGTGTTTGGCCCTCGGTCGAATCCGGATAGCGTCATTGATCTTATCTTCACCCTCGCGCCATGCGTTTACTGCTGCTCACCACTCTTTTCTCAGTTCCGCTTTTTTCTCTTTCTGGCGCCGACTGGCCGCAATTCCGCGGCCCACTCGGAACGGGGCATGCCCCGGGGGCGTCACCGCCGCTGGAGTGGAGTGAATCCCGCCATGTAAAATGGAAAACGCCGATTCCGCATAAGGGATGGTCCACTCCGGTCGTGCAAGGCGAGGTCATTTGGCTGACCACGGCCACGGAGGATGGAAAAGAATATTTCGCGCTGCGCCTGAACCGCGAGACGGGCGCGGTCGAACAAAACGTGCGTCTCTTCACCAGTGAGGCGCCAGAGCCATTGGGCAATACGGTCAACGGATATGCTTCATCCACTCGATGCACCTCCGGGCCAACAACCATGCCCCGGCGGCGATGGAGCTGATGTGCGGGCTCAACCGGCCGGGCATGCCGAGCATGGGGGCCTGGCTCGACTACGGCCTCGGCACCATGAACCGCGACCTGCCGAGCTTCGTGGTGATGCACGAGCGAAAGCCTCGCGGCGACGACCAGATCTGGTCGGCGGGCTTCCTGCCCAAGAGCCACCAGGCCCTGGCCATCGACGCCCGGCGGCCAGTCGCGATCGACAACCTCGCGCTGCGGCAGGGGCAGTCGCTGGAGTCCCAGCGGGCGGAACTCGACCTGCTCGCCTCGCTCAACGCCGCCCACGCGCAGGCGCGTCCGACCCAGGCCGACCTCGCGGCCCGGATCTCGAGCTTCGAACTGGCCTACCGGATGCAGACGGCGGCACCCGAGGCGATCGATCTGGCCCGCGAGCCGAAGCACGTGCACGAGCTGTACGGCACCGAAGACCCGAAGTGCAGGGTGTTCGCCCGCCAGTGCCTCACGGCCCGGCGACTCCTGGAGCGGGGCGTGCGGTTCATC
>JALRGB010000048.1 GCA_023253575.1 Verrucomicrobiales bacterium | reverse complement strand
GTCACGCGCCCTGAATCCCTCCGAGATCAGCGCCATCCACCAAGGGGGCCTGACAGGGCTCAGCCTGGCCGAAATCGATACCACCCCACCCGCCGGCGGCGTGGTCATCAGCGAATTCATGGCCTCCAATGTCGGCCTGCTCGATGACGAGGATGGCGATTCTCCCGACTGGATTGAAATTTACAATGGTACTGACGCCTCGGTCAATCTGGCGGGATGGCGACTGACGGACATGCCCGACCAGCCATCCAAATGGACGTTCCCCTCCACCATACTGCCAGCGCGCTCGTTTCTTATTGTCTTCGCCTCCGGGAAAAACAAATCCACGCCCGGCCAGCCGCTGCATACTAACTTCAAACTCTCCACCACCGGCGAACCGCTGGCCCTGCTCCAGCCGGACGGATCGGTCGCCTGCGCCTTCACTCCAGCGTATCCACCGCAGATCGCCAATGTCTCGTGCGGCCTGCAAAGCCCGGACCTCGCGTCCGCCCCGGCCGGCAGCCCGGCATTTAACGCACTCGTCCGATACTACCCAGTGCCTTCACCAGGATACACCAATGCCCCAGGCGAGCCCGCCACCGGTCCGCGCGTGACCGAACTGACCCACGCACCAGCCATCGCCAGCGATGAAGATCCGCTCGTCGTCTCCGCACAAATCGACCCCACCCTCACCCCCATCACCGGAGCCACTGTCACATACCGAGTCAACTTCGGCCCCGAAACCACCGTCGCCATGGAAGCCAGTGGCCCGAACATCTGGTCCGCCTCCATCCCCGCCGCCGCCGCCGCTCCCGGCCAGCTCATCCGGTACGCCGTAAACGCCCGCGACACCGAAGGACGGACCACCCGGTGGCCGCCACGGTTTATTCCCGCCAACGAGCCCCACTTCCAAGGAACCATCGTAACCAACCCCGCCATCACCACCCCACTGCCAGTCGTCCACTGGTTCGTTCAGTCGCCAGGTACCGCCGAAACCGCCACCGGTACGCGCTGCTCGCTCTTCTACGACGGGGCCCTGTACGACAACATCTTCGTCCGCATCCGCGGTAACACCTCCATCAACTGGCCTAAAAAAAGTTATAAACTCGAGTTCAACAAAGATGCCCCGTTCGTCTACCGCCGCGATGCTCCCGCCGTCAGTGAGATCGACCTCAATACCACCTACACCGACAAAAGTTATGTCCGCGCCGCCATGGCCGGTAGCTTCATGAACGCCGCTGGATTGCCCACCGTCGATATCTTCCACACCCACGTCCGACAAAATGGCAATTTCTACAGCCTCGCCCTCATGACCGAAAATCCCGATCGCGACCACCTGCGACGCGTCGGCCTCGACCCCGACGGCGCCTACTATAAAGGAGCCGGCGGAGCCACCCTCGACTCGACCACCGGCTATGAAAAAAAATCACGGGAAAACGAAGGCACCGCCGATCTACAGGCCCTCGTGACCGGCGTAGCCATGACCGGCAGCAATCTCGAACGCTTTGTCTTCGATCACGTCGATGTGCCGTCCATGGTCAATTACATGGCCTGCATGGCCATCACTCAGGACATCGATGGCAGTGACAAAAATCACTTTCTCTACCGCGATACGCAGGGCACTCGCGAATGGCGGATGCTGCCGTGGGACATCGACCTCACTTTCGGTCCGAATGCCCTCAATACCGACACTATCGTTTACAATCAACAAGCTGCCAACGCACCACCCAATACTAGCCATCCGTTCATCGGCGCCCGGCCCTACCTGCTCCACGACGGCAAATACATGCGCCTGCTCGAAGCCATAGTCAAAACCCCGCGGGCACGACGCATGCTCCTCCGCCGCGTCCGCACCCTGAACGACGAGTTCCTAGCCGCCTCGTATTTTCAAAATCGCATCGATACCATGGTGCCACTCCTCGCCGCCGATGTCGTCGCCGACAAAGCGCGCTGGGGCGGCAATGCGCACTTTCCCGGAACCACGTACTCTCTGGCCCAGGCCACCAATCGCATCAAAACCGAATACCTAGCCCGACGCCCCACCTATCTGACCGGCACCACCATCGCCGGCGTCACCACCACCAACCCCGCCGCCCAGCCCGCCGACGCCGTCATCACCTTCGGCCCCGCCGCCATCAACCCCCAAACCACTCAAGAAGAAGAATACATCCGCCTCGACAACCCCAACACTTTCGACGTCGACGTCAGCCAATGGACCGTCGAGGGCGAAATCACCTGGACCCTGAAACCAGGCACCGTCATCGAGGCCGGGGGCTCGCTCTTCCTGACCCCAAACGCCACGGCCTTTCGCGCCCGCACCACCAGCCCAAAAGGAGGTGAAGCACTCCAAGTGCAGGGGAATTACCGGGGACAACTTAGCGCGCGCGGAGGGTCGCTCACACTGCGCCGCGCCGGCACCCAAACTATCGCCGCCACCACCACCTACCCAGGCACCCCCAGCCCCGCCCAACAATGGCTGCGCATCAGCGAAATAATGTATCACCCCACAAATCAACCAGACGCGGAATACATCGAGTTCGTCAACACCGGCCCAGTCAGCCTCGATCTCGCCGGCATCGCCATGATCAACGGCGTCGAATTCAACTTCTCCCGCAGTACTCTCACCTCGCTCGCGCCCGGAGGTCGCACCCTTATCGTCAAAAATGCCGACGCCATGACTGCCGCTTACGGACCCAACTTGCCCATCGCCGGCACCTTCCTCGGTAGCCTGAATAATGACGGCGAACGACTCCAGTTGGTCGATGCCACCGGCGAAAACATCCTCGACTTCACATTCAGTCCACTCTGGCAGCCAGCCACCGCCGGCCAAGGGTTCGCCCTGACCCACAGCGATCCTACCGCATCCCACCGCGCCTGGGATGACCCCGCCTATTGGCACCCTAGCAAAAAAATCGATGGCACCCCAGGGCAAGAGGATCCAGCGGCATTCGACACCGACGGCGACGGCCAGCCTGATCAAGTCGAAGGCATGGCTGGCAGCGATGCCCGATCGCCAGCCTCACGCTTCGAGGTACGGCTGATCAGCCAACTCCCCGACGGCTCGGTGCAATTGCTCTTTCCCGCCGCCGCAGGCCGGGCCTATGAAATTCAGCAAAGCGTCGACGCCGTCACGTGGCAGCTCGCCCGCCAGCTCACCGCCAGCCCAGTGGCCTACGAGGCCGTAGTCACCCTGCCGCCACTCCCATCCAGCGGGCCGTTTTTCCGCGTCACCACTCGCGGATCATCTCAATAATTTCGCCCCGCAACCCGATTCACAAAATCAGTGTATACCTCCGTCAAAACCCATCAAAGCGGTTATGCACTTGCGCCACGGCGCACATTCGCTAAACCCCTGCCCCCTGCATGAGAACCCGCCAACTTGAGCGCCGCAAGAAGTTGATCGCCTGGACATGCTCCTCGGTGGGATGGATCAGCACCGTCCTCTACTGGATGGACGCCCTGCACACCAACTCCCTGCCCGGCCAGCTCGCCGGCGGATACCCCGTCGACCTCGCCGGACTGCTGCTCCTCATGGTGGCCGTCGTGGGCGTAGTGGCCGCGCTGCCCGATGACCGCGAAGACGTCAATGAACGCCACCTCTGGACCATGGTCCTCTGGTGCCTAGGACCATGCGTGCTGCTCAGCTGGTTGTTTTTTTCTCCCATTGGATGGTTTCAATAATCAGGCATAATGCCCCCCATGATGAATGCCCTCTGCGTCCACGCCTTCGGCGGGCCGGATGTCCTCCAGTTAACGCAATCTCCGATCCCCTCGCCGGGCCCGGGTGAAGTGCTGCTGAAAGTCGAAGCCGTGGGCATCAACCCGGTGGAAACTTACCAGCGCGCCGGCTCGATCCCCTCGCTGCCGCTCCCTTGGACGCCCGGCACAGATGCCGCAGGCACCATCGAAGCCGTAGGCCCCGGGGTCGAGGGCTGGCGCCCGGGCGACCGCGCGTACACTTCGGCCACCATCACCGGCGCGTACGCCGAATGGACGGTGGCCGCCGCCACCACCACCCACCCGCTGCCCGCTGGGATGACCGCCGCCGAGGGCGCGGGCATCGGTATCCCCTACGCCACCGCCTGGCGCGCCCTCGTCCAACGCGCCTCCGCCCAGCCGGGCGAATGGGTTCTCATCCACGGTGCCAGTGGCGGCGTCGGCCTCGCCGCCGTCCAGATCGCCCGCCACCTCGGCCTCCGAACCATCGGCACCGCAGGCACTCCGCGCGGCGCCGAACAAGTCCAAGCCCAAGGCGCCGATCATGTCCTCAACCACAGCCAGCCCGGATACCTCGAGGAAATAACCGCGCTCACCCATGGCACCGGTCCAGCCATCATTCTGGAAATGCTCGCCAACGTGAACCTCGCCCACGACACCCAGCTCATCGCCCCGCGCGGCCGCATCATCGTCATCGGGTGCCGCGGCCCCATCGAAATCAACGCCCGCCACCTCATGGTCCGCGAAGCCGACGTGCGCGGACTGTTGCTCTTTAACGCCACCGCCAGCGAACGCCAGGCCATCCATGACGCGCTCGCCCCCGGCCTCGCCACCGGCGCCCTCCGCCCCATCATCAGCCAGTCGTTCCCCCTCGCCGCCGGCCCCGCCGCCCACACCGCCGTCATGCAACCCGGAGCCGCCGGGAAAATCGTGCTCATTCCCTAATTTCCTTTTATTCTGCACTCCCACCGCTCTTCCGCCCGCTGATCACCACCCACGCCACCCTGCTCCGACGCATCCGGCTGACCGAAACCAGCCTGATCGTCACGTGGTGCTCCCACGACCATGGGTTGATCAAAACCGTGGCCAAAGGGGCCCTCCGCCCGCAAAGCCCGCTGGCCGGTCGACTCGATCTCTTTCTCAGCGCCGACATCGCGTATACAGCCAGTCGCCGGTCCGACCTGCACTCGCTTCGCGAAACTCACGTCACCCGCCACCGCCTCGGTCTGCGCTCATCTTGGACCCGCGTCCTCGCCGCTTCTTACTTCGTCCAGTTGCTCGAACACGTGGCCGAACCAGCCACCCCCATTCCAGAATTGTCCGCCCTGCTCACTCGCGGCCTCGATTATCTGGAATCCCACGACCCGGACCTGCGCGCCATGCTCCACTTCGAACAGGAACTGGCTCGCCTCCTCGGCCTCCACAACCCCAAGGGCACCCCCGCCATCCAAGCCCTGCGCCAGACGTTCCACCACATCCCCGCCTCTCGAGAAAAACTCCTCGCCTCCTTCAAATCACACCCATCCACGCCACTCCCACCGAACTCCGAGGTTCATACTCCACTCCCTCACCCCACCAACCACTCACTACCATGAAAATACCAACCATTCCACCGCTGACCCTCACCGTCATCGCCCTCGCCCTGCCCGTTTCCCTGCTCGCCCAAGAAACCGCCACAACCGCCACACTCGCCACACCCGCCACACCCGCCACACCCGCCACACCCGCCGCACCCGCCGCACCCGCCACACCCACCGCGCCCGCCACGCCCACC
>JALRGB010000182.1 GCA_023253575.1 Verrucomicrobiales bacterium | reverse complement strand
TGGGATTGTCCTCGACCATCGGGGTCCGACCGAATTCCCCGCCCCAGACGACGAGCGTCTCATCGAGCAAGCCCCGTTGTTGCAAATCCCGAACCAGCGCCGCGCTGGCCCGGTCGGTCGCTTCACAACTCCCGCGCACATTGCCGGCCACGTCACTATGCGCATCCCATCCTTCATGGTAAATATTGATGAATCGCACGCCTCGCTCGACCATCCGACGTGCCAGCAAACAGGCCCGCGCAAATGACGGCTGGCCAGGCTGGCATCCATACAAATCAAGCGTGGCCTGACTCTCGCCACGCAAATCCATCAAATCAGGAGCACTCGTCTGCAACCGGAAAGCCATCTCGTACGCTTGAATGCGGGTGGCAATTTCCGGATCACCAATCCCCTCAAGGTTTTCCTCGTTCAGCCGCCGGACGGCGTCGAGGGTGCGGCGCTGTAATGCCTCGTCAATACCATGCGGATTCGCCACATTGAGGATGGCATCACCTTGGTTCCTCAGCCGCACCCCTGTATAACCGGTGGGCAGAAACCCGCTCGACCAATTGGCAGCCCCCCCGCTGACTCCGGCCCCAGTGCTCATGACGACAAACGACGGCAGATCCCGGGTCATGCAACCGAGACCATAGGTCGCCCATGACCCGATGCTGGGACGCCCCGGCTGGGAAAACCCGGTATTAAACAATATCTGTGCCGGCGCATGATTAAATTGATCCGTGTAGACGGATTTAATCAGCGTGATGTTATCGGCCACCCCGGCCAGATGCGGCAGCATCTCGCTGAGTTCCATCCCGCTCTGACCATGACGCGCAAACTTGAACTGCGGAGCCATGACATTGGCGTCGGGCCTGATAAAAGCATATCGTTGACCACCAACGACAGACGGCGGTAACGGCTTGCCGTCGTACTTCACTAACGCCGGCTTGTAGTCAAACATCTCCAGCTGCGACGGAGCCCCAGCCATGAATAAATGAATCACCGCCCGAGCCCGCCCCGGAAAATGCGCCGGCTGCGGGACAAACCCCTCAGCCGACCCCTGACGGGCGCCAGCCAGCAAACTGGCTAACCCCAACTTCCCAACACCGAGACCACACTGGCGCAGAAACCAACGGCGGCTGACGGCCGTGCCCCGGTCGCGCAGAGAATGAGATTCGCAGTTCATGATTTGGTAATGGTTTCGTCAAGGTTTAACAAAGCTCGTGCCACCACCGTCCAGGCGGCCCGCTCCGCAGCTGAACCGTCACCAGCCGGAGCAATGTCGGTGGCCTTCAACTCGCCGCGGTCAAGGCGCTGGCGGGTATCATGGAGCAACTCGAGAAGGGTGGCTGATTCCGAGGGGCGCGGCAGGCGCGTCAGGCACCTTCGGAAAAGGTGGGTCACTCGAAGATTATCATCCTCCGGCTGAGTCAGCGCTTGCCGTCCTAGGGCCTGAGCTGCCTCCACGAAAGAGGTGTCATTGAGCAGCGTCAGCGACTGCAGCGGCGTGTTGGACTGATCGCGACGAGCCACACATTCCTCGCCACTCGGCGCGTCAAAGGTGTTAGCCGCCGCAAAGGGTGCGCTGCGCTTGGCAAACGTGTAAAGCGCCCGGCGATGACGGTCTTC
>JALRGB010000770.1 GCA_023253575.1 Verrucomicrobiales bacterium | reverse complement strand
CTTCTCGGCTGCTTCTGGTTGGGGTTTTTGAGGGGGCGGCATGTCTCCGAGCCGGAGCTGGCTGAGGACGTCCTGCCAGTGGCCGAAGGTTGTCTCGTTGGCGGGGTTATGATCCAGGGTGTCGAGCCGCAGCCCTCCCTTCGCTTTTTCTGGGCCGTGACATTCGTAGCAGTGGGATTTCAGGAAAGGAGTCAGTTCATCCCGGGGCTCGGCGACGGCGACAGCGGCGGCGGGTCCGAGGAGAACGACGGCGAGGAGGGGCCTGACCTGCGGCCGCTTCCTGACGTTTGCTGGTCGGCTCATGTGCGCGCTTCCAATCCGCTGAGGGTTCCCGTACTCGTTCCGAAACGCTCGGCCTCCACGCCGCAGTGTTGGAGGATGCTGAGTAGTAAATTGGCGGCTGGCAGTCGCCCGGTCTTTCCTTCTGGTAGCACCCGGTGGTCTCCGAGTTTGAAGCCGCCGCCGGCTAGGAGAATCGGAAGGTTTTTGGTCGCGTGTTCGCCGGTGGCCATGCCGCATCCATAGAGAATAGTGGTGTGGTCGAAGAGTGTGCCGCCATTGAGCGGATCTGGCTGCGCTTTGAGTAAATCGATAAGATGCGCCATCATGGCGATTTGACCGGTTTCGATGGTTTTGAGAGCGCCGACCTCGTACGGGCGTTCGCCGTGGTGGGAGAACCCGTGGTGGCTTCCGTTGAGTCCGAAGTCGCCGTTGACGAATCCGCTGGTGAGGGTGAAGAAGCGCGAAGAATCCGTCTGCATGGCGAGCGCGATGAGTTCCATCATGGCTTGCAGGTCTTTTTCGGTGCCGCGGCCGCGGGGTGGTTCGGGCAAATTGGCGGTCGGTTTCGGCCGTTCCAGCCAGGGCTCGTCCTGAGTGATTTTCCGTTCCAGTCCGCGGACGGCTTCCAGATATTCCTCGAATTTCATGCGGTCCTCCCGTCCGAGTGACTGCTCCACGGTTTTGGCCTCGTCCATGACGGCGTCGAGGATACTGCCGTGGCGAGCGAATTTTGCGCGGGCGGCAGATTGATCTGCGGCGGCTTCATCGACAAAAAGCGCGCGATACAGCCCCTGGACATCGAGGGCGGGTACCTGCACGCCGGTTCGGGTGAAGCTGATGAGATTAGCGTCGTTGACCTTGAGTGTCATGGACGGGAAGCGGGTCGCGGCGCCGAAGTGCTCGGCCAGTCGCTGGTCCAGACTCATGTTCATCTCCGGGAAATTCGCAGCGACCGTTGGCATGACCCCACTGAGCAGGGTGGGCACGCAGGCATGGCCTCCTTGCAGTCCGTGGTCGAGATTTGAAAAAACAGAAACGTCGCCGCGGTGTCGTTCCAGTGGTTTGAGGGTGGGGGGCATGACAAAGTCACGGCCTCCCTGCGCTGGGAAAAAAGCCTGCGGGTAAACACCGTAGTTGTTGGAGAGCGCCACGAATCGTTTTATCGGCTTTCGGGCGACGGCGGCCGCCAAGCCGCGTGGCAGCAGTGATTCCATAACTGGCAGGGCCAAGACGACCCCGGCGTGGCGCAGAAAACGGCGGCGCGGGCAGGTAATGTTCATGTCAATGGCAGGGGTGTCATACTGCGGCTCAAGCTATCAGCAGGACGCCAATCGATGAAAGCAAATTTTCCCGAAGTGTGGGGGTGAGGCGCGGGGCATCTGGTCTATTGCCGGGCGGCTTCTGGCGATGGTTTTTTCCATTCGAGGATCTGGCCGTCGGCGAGCAGGCGTGCGCGCAATTGTGGATAGGGGACGTCCTGAACGGTGCTGGTGGCATCGAGGGCCATACTGGCGGCGGTGGCGGCGGATTCGCCGAGGATCATGAAGACGGGTTCCATGCGGATACTGCCGTAGCCGATGTGGGAGGCGGCGCAGCAGACGGGAACGAGCAGGTTGGTGCACTCCGCGGCGCGCGGGCGGATCGATTGGTAGGAAATCGGATAGGGGGCGTCGAGGGGGACCTGGACGTCGCCTTCGTTGCGAACGAAACCGCGGGCGTCGACGTACCGCTGAGTATTATGTGAATCCATGGCGTAGCTGCCCATGCCGACCGGGTCCGGGGTCGGACGTGATCCGCGGCAGTCCATTTCGGTATGGATGTGATCTGAGACCATACGTCGGGCTTCGCGAATGTAGAGGGCGTGCGGCCAGCCGCCGGTTTCCTTGAATTCGTCTAGAGGCAGCCCCCATTCATTGGCGGAGGCGCGCACGGACGCGGGCACGCCGGGGTCGGTGGCGAGGAAGTACCAAAAGCCTTTTTGATATTCCTCGTGGTCTTTGACGATGGTTTCTCGGGTGGCGTAGTCGCCGTCGGGGTAGGCGTAGTTGGCTCCGATGTGGTCGCTGCTGAATCCTCCGCTGTTGTTGGTGTCGGACTTGCGGTTGGGCATGAGATGATGACCGCGCCACATTTCCTGCCATGACCAGCCGGCTGCGAGGTAGCGGCGGATGACTTCGTATCGTTGTGGATCGTAGCCGTCCGGGCGGGTCCACGGCCGGCGATTGGCGGGGACATCCGTCAGGCAGAGACGGTAACAATACGCTTGAATGCGGTGGTCGCCGGTGCCGTCCGGGCCGGGTGCCTCCGGCTGGATGGTGGGAAGCAGGCCGCTGGTCCGGTCGCCGGGGATGCGCCAGGGATCGATGTCGAGGAGAAACTGGTGTTTGGTAGCTTGGGCGGTTTGGGTGCCGTTGAGCGATTCGCCGTGAATGTGGTTGGCCTCGCGTCCGACGTGATAGGAGACGCCGGCTTTGGCCATTAGATCGCCTTCGTAGGTGGCGTCGATGAACAGGCGGGCGTGGAATTCTCGGCCGTTTTCCATGCGGATCGAGGTGATGGTGGTACCGGTTTTGGTCCCCCAGCGGGCGAGGTCGAGTCGGTGGCCGGTGAGTACGGTGACCGAAGTGGCGGCGAGCATCTGATGGATGACGGTGGCGGCGGCGGACGGTTCAAACCGCCAGAGGGCGTCATCAGATTTTTTCATCCACGGGTACTGGGTTCGCTGTTCCCAGATCCACGCTTGGTCGTTTTCGTAATGTTTTCGAATGTGGCGGTAGAACTCGCGGGCCAGACCGCCGATGACGGCGGGGTTTCCGGCATCGGTCATGCCGAGGCCGGCGGTGGTCAGTCCGCCGAGGTGGGTTGTCGGTTCGATGAGCAGCGTGGTTTTTCCCAGGCGGCTGGCTTTGATGGCGGCGGTCACGCCGGCGCTGGTGCCGCCGTAGACGATGATATCGTAGGTGTCGTGGGTCGGGCTGGCGTGAGCGGTTTGGATGCTGCTGGTGCTCAGAACCGTGGCGATAACGATGATGACGGCGGTGACAGCGGCGCGGATCATGAGCGGGGGCGTGGTGACGGCAGGTTGCGGGCGAGCGAGCTGGCGGCGATGCCGAGGCCGCCGATGACAAAGAGGCAAGGGAACCAGATGCTGTAGATGGCAGTGCGTTTGTCGCGGATGAGCACTGCTTCGGCTCGATTGGCGGGATTGACCCAGGCCGTTGTTTCGGTGCCGGGCGGGAACTGAGCGAGGATGGCCTGCATTTTCGGGCGGCGCGATGACTTGGTTTCGATGCGCCGGATGCGGTCTGACTCGTATGACTGGCTCTTTATATCGTAGCGGTAGCGAATGAGTGGGCGGTAATTGACTGGGGTGTTGGGGGTGAGGATTTCCTCGGTGAGGCGTGATTCCAGGATGATGCAGGGCACGGTCGTCCATTGATCCATGACGCGGGCGCGCTGGAATGAGGCCCACATGAGCCAGACGAAGACGGCGCCTACCCCGGCAATCGAGAGGCCGAGGACAAGACCGCCGAGGGCGGAGGTAAGACGGTTGGGGCGGCGCGGATGGGACATGATAGAGACCGGGAGGGACGAGTGGTGAGTGAATAACCGCCTGATGGCGGGAGGGAATGGAAACGGCCATTCTGCCGGGTGCAATCGCACGGACTTACAGGAATTTCCCGCGCAGGTGCTCGAGAAAATACTGTCCTTGAGTGGTCTCGCCGGTGGCCTGACGCATGAGCTCCGGTGCGTCCCACCGCTGGCCGGGAGCATGAATCTCGGCGCGAAGCCAATGGAGCAACGGTGCATAGTCGCCGCTCGCTAGTGAGGAATCGAGGCCGGTCACGCTTTGGCGCGCCTGGTGCATAAGCTGCGCGGCATTCAGATTGCCAAGGGTATAGGTAGCGAAGTACCCGAAAAGACCGAAGCTCCAGTGCACATCCTGAAGGCAGCCATGAGCGTCGTCCGGTACCGTCAGGCCGAGGAGCGTCTTGAATTTTTCATTCCAAGCGTCCGGCACGCCGGCGGGGTCGAGGTCGCCTTCGATCAGGGCGCGTTCGATTTCGAACCGCAGGATGATATGCAGGTCGTAGGTGACTTCGTCAGCTTCGACGCGGATGAAGCTCGGTTGGACCCGGCTGATGGCGCCGGTCATTTGTTCGGGGGTGAGGCCGGCGAGGTGTGGGAAATAATCGATGGCTCGCGGCAGCCAGCGGGTCCAGAACTCAGTGCTGCTGCCGATGTGGTTTTCCCAGAGGCGTGACTGGCTTTCGTGGATGCCTAAGCTGCATGCTTCCCCGGCGGGCTGACCCCATTCTTGATGATTCAGGCCTTGATCGTACAGGCCGTGACCGGCTTCATGGAGGACGCCGTACAGGGACGAGCTGAAGTCGTCTTCGTCGTAGCGGGTGGTGAGTCGGGTGTCGAGCGGCCCCAATCCGGTGCAGAATGGATGGGTGGTGGTATCGATGCGGCCGGCGGAGAAGTCGAATCCGATGGCGGCGGCGACCTCGCGATTAAACGCTTGTTGGGCGGCTATGGGGTAATGCCCGGCGAGCAGAGATTTCGGGAAGCGGGCGGCTTTTTCCGTGGCGGGTTGGACCATGGCGGAGATCTGTGGGCCCAAGGCGGCGAAGGTGGTGGCGACTTCTGCCGAGCGGGCGCCTGGTTCGTATTCATCGAGCAAGGCGTCATATCGGCACGCTTGCCAGCCCCAAGCATCCGCCTTCTGGCGGGCGAGGCTGACGAGTTTTTCGAGGTGTGGCTGGAAGACGATGAAATCGGATTTTTTGCGGGCCTCGGCCCAGACGTTTTGGGCGATGGAGGTAGTGCGCGACCATTCTTCGACCAAGCTGACTGGGAGTTTAGTGGCTTTGTCGTAGGCGCGTTTCCAGCCGCGGATGTTAGTGGCGGCGGTGTGGCTGGAGTCTGGGGTGGTGACGGTGGCAGCGGCTTCGTCGAGCCAGCCGCCGATTTCGGGGGCCGTGGTCAGGCGGTGGCAGTGGCCGCTCAGGCTGGCGAGTTGTTCTGCGCGCCAGGCCACGCCTGCGGGCGGCAGGAACGTTTCCTGATCCCAGCCGAGGACTCCGGCGGTGGAGCGAAACAAGGCGGCCTCGCGAAAGCGGGCGTGAAGTTTTTGGTAGGCGGATTCGGACATGGTGGAGCGGAGCTTCTACTCCCTTGATGGTGGGGGAAGATGGCGGTTCCGACAACTAGCGGTTGCGGGGGAGCGGGCGTTCGGTCTACCAGATCAGGCGCAGGGCGGAGAGGATGGTGAGGGCGAGGACGGCGTGCTCGAATGGCTTTTGGGGGATTTTGGCGATGGCCCAGCGGCCGAGGAAGAAGCCGGCGGCGATGGCGGGCAGGATGATCCCGTTGAATTTGAGAGTCTCTGGTGTGATCAGCCCTTGATGGGCGCTGAACGGGACCTTGACGATGTTCACGATGAGGAACAGCCACGCCATGGTGGAGATGAATTCTTTTTTGGCGAACCCGAGGATGAGGAAATAGATGGCGCTGATCGGGCCGGCGGCATTGGCGATCATGGTGGCCAGCCCGGTGAGGAGTCCGACGGCGGCGCCGAAGAGGCGCGAGTGGGGCAGGGCGCGGTCGAAGTTTGGCAGTCGCTGGCGGACCAACTGGACGGCGACCATGGCCAGCACCATCCATCCGACGACGGCTCCGAAGGTGTGTGGGGACTGATGGTCCAGCCATCCGAGGACTATCCATCCGGCCACGACGCCGAGCAGTACCGCAGGTAACAATCGGGCAATGGCGCGCCAGTCGACATGGCGCGGGCCAAAGACGCAGACGGCCAGCACATCGGCGGCGATCAACATCGGCAAGACGACGCCGCTGGAACCGGTGCCGGGAATCAGCCGGGCCATGATCAGGACATTGAGCATGCCCAGTCCGGCCAGGCCGGATTTGCCGACACCGCAGAAGACGGCGGCGATCAGGGCGAGGAGCCAGTCGGCGGAGGAAAAAGTGGTCATGAGGCCTGGCGCATGTCCCCGGCAATGAGCGGGTCCATCGATCGGGGTGGGAGTCCGCGGTCGGCGGTGAGGCTGGACGGACGGCTAGGGGACGGCTGGGAGGAGCCGCTACTTCCGGCCGTTTATTGGCCGAGTTCGATACTCCGGGCGGTGGCGGCGCGGACGGCTTCCATGAGGGACGAGCGGAGACCGTTTTTCTCGAGGACGGCGAGGCCGGCGATGGTGGTGCCTCCTGGGCTGGTGACCATGTCGCGGAGGACGGCGGGGTGGAGGCCGGTGGCGACGACCATTTCGGCGGCGCCGATGACCGTTTGGGTGGCGAGCTGGAGGGCGGTTTCGCGGGGCAGGCCGGCGAGCACGCCGCCGTCGGCGAGGGCTTCGATGACGGTATAGATGTAAGCTGGTCCGCTGCCGCTGAGGCCGGTCACGGCATCGAGGTGTTTTTCCGAGACGCGGACGACGGTGCCTACGGCGCCGAGGAGTTTTTCGGTGAGGGCGGCGTCTTTGCTGGTGGCGTGTTGGCCTGGGGCGTAGGCGGAGGCGCCTTGACCGACCATGGCTGGGGTGTTGGGCATGACGCGGACGACGCGGTGGCGCGGACCGGCGGCGCGTTCGAGGGCATCCAATTTCACGCCGGCGGCGATGGAGATGAGGAGGGGCGCGCTTTTGCCTGGGGCGAGGGCGGCCATGACGGGCACGGTGTCCCCTGGTTTGACGCAAACGAGCACGACATCGGCAGCATCGGCGACTTCCAGTCCGTTTTGAGCGACTTTGCAGCCGGGGACGGATTTGCGAAATGCTTCGACGGCTTTAGGCATGGCGTCGCGTGCGATGATGTCTGCTGGGCGGCAGAGTTTTTTCGCGAGGATACCCTTGATCAGGGCGGTTCCCATTTTTCCACATCCGATGAGGCCGATCTTCATAATCCTTGCATGTAGCAGCGTTGGGGCGGGGCGCGCCAGTAGAAAAGCGGACGATTGCTTGAGTGGGTGGCGATTACTTCACGCCCGTGGAGGAGAATGTGACCGTTCCCGATTCATTATTCCGCGAAGCCACCGATGGGTTTCGCGAAGTGAAGTGATGTCAGCGTGGCGGCTGGAGGGGGCGGCGCGGGCTATGATTCGAAGTATGTATACCCTTCCATACCATTGCGATAGCCATCGATCAGTCGGCGTTTTTCCATGGCGGTGATGCGGCCCTCGGCTTGGGCGCGCTCGGCGAACATGGTGAAGCGTTCGACGAGGGCGGCCGGGGTGTATTCCATGTAACTGAGGACCTCTCCCACCGTGTCTCCGCGATAGTGGACTTCGCATTTCGGCTCGCCGTTTTCCATTTTGACCGAGACCACATTGGTATCGCCAAAAAGATTGTGCAGGCCACCGAGGGATTCCTGATAGGCACCGACCAAAAAGACCCCGAGGAGGTAGTCATCGTTTTCGCGCAATTCGTGCACGGGCAGCACTTTGTCGCGTTCCTTGCCGGTAAAGTGCTCCAGCACGCCATCGCAGTCGCAGGTCAGATCGCTGATGACGGCTTCCCGGGTGGGAGATTCGTCGAGCCGATGCATGGGCATGACTGGAAACAATTGATCGATGGCCCATGAATCGGGCAGCGACTGGAAGATGGAGAAATTTCCGTAATAGAAGTCGGCGAGGGAGTTGCGAATTTCGCGCAGCGCCTGCGGGCCTCGCGGGAGATCGATCCGATCGTGGGGGTGAGCTTCACCGGCCTGTTCGACTTCTTCGTGCGGGACCTGGGCATCGACTGGCTGCGCTGGTGGGCTGAAGGGCGCCCGCCCCCGGGTACGCCGGTCCGCACTGCGCGGCCTGAGCGCCGAAGCCGTAGTCGAACTGCGTCGTTGTGGCCGCTCCCGACTGATTCGACGTGATGGTTGCCCGGGAGAGCCGGGTCTGCTCATCGAATCGGTAGTCCCGCGTCTCGGTGAACGA
>JALRGB010000697.1 GCA_023253575.1 Verrucomicrobiales bacterium | reverse complement strand
CGACCGGCTGGATGATTTCATCAAAATCATTCGTGATTCCAACAACCGGGACGAGGCGCGCAGCCGCCTGAAAGCGTATGAATTTACCACGGAAGCGGCCGAGCAGATCGGGATTCTGATCCGCGGGCAGGCGAGTGTGGTGGGGGATCGGTATGTTTTCACCGACCGCCAAGTCGAGCATATTTTGGAGCTGCGGTTGTATCAATTGACGGCGCTGGACCGTCGGAAGGTGATCGACGAATACGGGACGCTGTTGGAGACGATCAAAGATTTGATGGACATTCTGGCGCGCGAAGAACGTGTGCTGGCTATCATTCGCTCCGAATTGCTGGCGGTGAAAGCCAAGTATGCTACGCCGCGGCGCACTGATTTTGCCGTCGAGGAGGGCGAAATCAACATTACGGACCTGATCGCCAACGAGCCGGCGATCATCACGCTGAGTCATCGCGGGTATATCAAGCGCACGCTGACCAGCGAATATCGTGCGCAAAATCGTGGGGGCAAAGGGCTGAAAGGTATGGCCATCCGCGAGTCCGACAACGAGGATGAGCCGGGAGATTTTGTCGAGCGTCTCATCACGGCGAATGCGCATGATGTATTGATGTTTTTCACCAATGCGGGACGCGTCTACGTGGAGCGGGTGTATCAGATTCCAGAAATGCCGCGAGTGGCCAAAGGGCGTTCGATCAAGAACATGCTCAACCTGCAGGCCGACGAAAAGATTGCGGCGGTTCTCCGGCTCGAGGCGCAGAGTGAGGAAGACAGCTCAATCTGGCGGGAAGATCGTTTTGTGGTTTTTGCGACCAAGGTGGGGGTCGTCAAAAAGACCGCGTTGTGGGACTTCAGGAACGTCCGTAAGGCGGGGATCAACGCCATTAACATTGAGGAAGGCGACACCCTGATCGGAGTGGAGCTGACCACTGGCTCTGACGAGCTGGTTTTTGTCACCTCGCAGGGCCTCAGTCTGCGCTGCCAGGAAAGCGGCATTCGGGCGATGGGCCGGACGGCGACTGGCGTGTGGGGTATCAAGCCAGCCGGCGATGATTTTGTGGTCAGTCTTTCGATCATGGATCCGACCGGGATGTTGTTGGTCGCCGCTGAAAATGGGCTGGGTAAACGCACCCACTTTGATGAATACCGACTGCAGACGCGCGGCGGCAAGGGCGTGCGGACGATGAATGTCACTGAAAAAACCGGTCGTGTCGTTGGAGCGCTCTGCGTTCATGATAGCGATGACTTGATGCTGATGACCAATACCGGTCAGAGCGTACGCATTCCTGTCGATCAAATCCGCGAGACCGGCCGCAATGCCCAAGGCGTGCGTCTGATCAACCTGCGCGAGGGCGAAGCCTTGCAAGATATTGCGCGGGTGCCGCGAGTGGAAGGGGATGAAGACGTTCCGGTGGACGAAGTTTCGGTGGAGGGCACATCGGTGGAAGCTGCCCCAGCGGAAGATGTTCCGGCGGCGCCTGACTCTGAAGGTTGAGCTGGTTGATTTGGTAGGGCGGGTTCTCCGCAGAGGGCATGAACTGGCGGCGCGGGGCCGCCAGGTCGTTGGGTTCTGGACGTCTTGTTTGGCCTCGGGGGGTCGCCTAGATTTGGTGCTGAATAGTTGGCCGGGGCTCCTTTTGGCTTCCGGGTTGTGGTGTGATTCGGGGTTGTTTTTATGGGTTATAGGTGCCCTGATGAGGGGATGGGTGATTGATGGTTTACGGGTTGCGGCGCGGGTGCGTGGCGGGCCTAGATTCCTGAATTTCCCTTATTTTTTATTTGGTCTGATTATGAAATGCACAGTGGCGGTTATTGTCCCGGGGTTTTTGGCCTTGATGTTTTCTCTTTGGGGTTGTGCCCCGGTGGTGGTGGCGGCGGACGGGGTGGTTCCGGAGCGGATGGCGTTGTGGTCGGGGGCGGCGCCGGTGGGGGGTGGGCAGAATGGTGAGGCGGAGGAAGGTGCTTTTTTGACGGTGTATCGACCGGCGGTTCCGAACGGGGTGGTGATGGTTATTTGTCCGGGCGGGGGGTATGGCGGGTTGGTGACGGGTGGCGAAGGATCTGGGATTGCCGAGTGGCTGAATGGTCACGGTATTACCGGAGTGGTGCTTGAATATCGACTGCC
>JALRGB010000672.1 GCA_023253575.1 Verrucomicrobiales bacterium | reverse complement strand
ATGGCGGGAAGATTGAAACCGGATTGCCCAAATTCGGCGCTGTCGTCGGAGATCATGTCGACATCGGCTGCCACTCGACCATCAGCCCCGGCAGCCTGCTCGGCCGTCATTCCGTCATTTACCCCAATACCCACTGGCGCGGCATCCTCAAATCCCGCCAGATCGTCAAACTACAGCAATCCCTGCAGATCGTCGAACGCCTCTAATCCGCCCACCCTAGCGGCCCAGATCGCGCTCCGCATCATGCCGCTCCGTGCCGCAAGTGCGGCAGCTAGATACTCTCGGCCTCAGCATGTCCCTGAGGACAAAATAGGAAATTACCGACCACCAACTGACTTGTGGTATTAAAGATGCTGAGTACCATATTACACAACTACCAATCCATGAAAAAATCAGCCATCTTGTTTGCGCTCTGTTGTGGAGCGGTTTCTCTTGCCAGCGCGGCGACATTTCATACGCCGGTGAGCATCACCAGCAGTAACTCGAATGCTTTTTTCCCGCTGAACAACCTTATTGAAGGTCCGGGCGTGGGTTATGATGCAGCGGAGCCGCACAATGCGCCGGGGGCGGGACATACATGGGTGACGGATGCCCCGGGCGGCTTCCCCTCTGATTATATTGGCGTGGCGGGACCTCCGGTTCTGGTCATGGACTTGGGTGGTGATTTTCTCCTGACGGAGATCAGCACGTGGGGGTATACCACTGGCAACGCCAATGGGATCAAGACGTTCGACCTTCGGTTTGCCACCTCGGCTCAGGGTCCAGCGAATTTTGGCGCGCCACAGACGGGTTTTACGGCGGCCTTTTCCGACATCACGCGCGATAGTCATCCCTTGGTGCCGGTGACGGCCCGGTATGTCGAATTTACCGGCACCTCCACGTATTATTCCAACGGGGGTCTGGGTCCACCGGCGGGGGGCGATCGCGCCGGGTTGGGTGAGATCGCCTTTGCGGTCGTACCTGAGCCATCGGTCGCCTTGATGGGAGCGCTGGGCTTGGTCACTCTGCTGCGTCGTCGCCGCTAAGCCTGTCCTCCGGTACGGGCTTAATGTCGGCTCCCAATTATGACCCTGTGGAAGAAATCTTCCACGGGGTTATTTTTTGCTGCCGCTTTCCTGTAACCGTCTGTTTCGCCAACTTCTCACTCATCCTCATTTTCCATTCATGAAAAAATCCATTTTACTCGCTGCGTTGTGGTGTGGTTTCGCTTCGGCGGCGTGGGCTGCTGAATTTTACACGCCTGTGAGCGTCACGAGCGCCAATTCCAATGCTTTTTTCCCCATTGAGCGACTGCATCAGGGACCGGGGCTAGGATTTGACGAGGCAGCGCCGCACGATGCACTGGCGGGCGAAACGACGTGGGTCACTGATGCCCCGGGCGGGTATCCTTCTGACTATGTGGCGGTGGCGGGGCCACCGGTGTTGGTAGTGGACCTTGGCGCCAACACGCCGCTCGCGGAAATCAGCGTCTGGGGGTATGCGGCGAGCAACGACAACGGGGTCAAAGATTTCCAGCTTCGCTTCGCCACGGAAGCCGAGGGGGAAGCTGGATTTGGCACCTCTATCCCCTATGCGCCGACCTTTACGGCCATCCAGAATAACGTACCTCGGCAAAGTTTCTACTTCGACCGTTTAGTGAGCGCTCGCTATGTTGAGTTTACCTGTGTGGCAACATTTTTCAAACCTCCTGGGACAACCGGGGGTGATCGGGTGGGACTCGGAGAAATCGCTTTTGAGAAATTTAGTGCACCGCCCGAGCCGGATCTGCTGGCCCCGACCGCGCTGGTCATCCCGCCGACGCGCGAGCCAGTGGAGGCCACGGTTGTGCTGCGCAACAACGGTCAACTCCCGCTCGTGATCTCAGCGGCCACTCTGAGCGGCCCGCAGGCCGGAGCCTTCTCCATCGTCTCCAAACCCGCCAGCCTGATCACCCTGCAAAGCGGCAACGTCGTTCTCAAATTCACCCCGGGCCTGCTCGAGGGAGATGTGGCCGCCACCCTCACCATCGCCAGCAATGACCCCGACGCCCCCAGCGTCGACATCGCCGTCACTTCATCCGTGCCACCGCCACCGGTGGAGTTTTTCCCCATCAGCAGCATCACCTCCTCCACTCAGGATTCGGACTTCTATCCAGTGGATAATTTGATTCAAGGTATCGGAGACGGCTTCGACGCCAACTGGCCGCATCAGCAGGGGACCAACGTGGCCGCTTCGCGATGGGTCACGGACGCGTGCGGCTACCCCTGCGACTATCTGGGCAGCTTTGCCCCGCCGGTCCTCATTCTCGACCTCGGTCAAAACCGCCCGCTGCAGGAAATCAATCTCTGGGGATATAATAGGAGCAACTCCAACGGATTAAAAGAATTCCAGCTTCGCTTCGGCACCGATGCCGAAGGCACAGCCGGCATCGGCACTTCCATCTCATATAACCCGACCTTCCAAATCGAGGAAAACAACGACTCCGATCGGTTGGCCTTCCCTCTGGAGCAAACCGTGAATGCTCGTTATGTCGAGATGACGTGCACCGACAACTTTTATGTCGACCCCGGTACGTCGGGCGGTGACCGGATCGGTCTCGGGGAAATTGCCTTTCCATCGACGGGTAGCGTTCAGCCGACGGTGCCGCTGGTCATTACGGGCCTCAGCCGCGATCCGGTGACCGGAGCAGTGGCCCTGACTTTCTCTTCGGAAGCTGGCAAGACGTATACGATCAAACGATCCAGCACGCTGGCCACGTGGACTGACCTAGCCGTCGGCGTGCCGGCCACCGGAGCCACTACAACCTACACCGACAGCGACCTGCCGCCAGCAAGCGGCGTGTTGTTCTATCGTGTGACCCGGCCCTGACCCGCCGGCTGACGGTTTCAATCATGCGCGCAGGGGAACGCTCGGCGTGGCGCTTTTCTCATAAAACACCAAACCCACCCGGCGCATGTGATCCAGCAGCGCTGGATGGGTCACCGCCGCCATCGCAGACAAATCAATCTTGTAGGGTAACAGTAGATCGTCCAACGCATGGTCGATTCGTGCCAACTGCGTTTGTCCCAGACGGCTGCCGCAAAGGGTGAGATCGATGTCCGAGCCGGGGCGATGGGTCCCCATGGCACGCGAGCCGTAGAGCACAGCTTTTTCTACGTCTGGGAAATGCGCCAGCACACTCTGAATGCGTTCCACCGCTTGAGCGTGTTCCACGCCAGCTCATGAGTGAACTCGAAGGCTTGGATCAGCCCCTGCCTCTCCAGATCCGAGAGATCCCGTTGCTCCGCCAACTCATACCCTGCGCTCAAACGCGCGAAAGCCCGCTTGAAGTTGTCGAAACGCTGGATCCAGCGAATGTCCGGGTTGTTCATAAGTTGAATAGTAGCTGCATAGCGGGCGGGAGGAAATCACGAAATCCCAACCCTCCGCTGAACGTTCGGTGCAAATGGGGTCACTGTGCAAATCTTGATATACTTGTCTTCTCTCCTACTCTGGCGCGATGCCACGCAGCCTCCGCCTTGAATTTCCCGGCGCTTTTTACCACGTGATGGCGCGTGGCAACCGGCGTGCGTCCATTTTCCATGACGGCGACAACCGCCGGTTTTTCCTCTCCACCCTGTCCGAGGCCTGCCCGGTCACCGGCTGGCGGGTTCATGCGTGGGTGCTGATGGGCAATCCCTATTACCTTTTCATCGAAACTCCCGAGTCCAACCTGGTCGCCGGAATGAGCTGGTGGCAGAACACCGTCACCCGCCGCTACAGCGTCCGGCACATGGCATGGAGCCGGTTGTTTGGCGACTGCCACAAGGCGGTGCTGGTGGAGGGAGCGAACTCGTATCACTACCGCGAAAGACGGACTGGTGGCAGCGGGACTCGCCGCAAAGGATTGGCCACGCATGAAAGGATCCGCTCCGCAAAAACCGGCTCTCGCGGAGCTGCTTTGAAAAACCGACGACGGTCTCGCAAGAAGGGATCGCGGAAAACCTCGCGAGGCGTAGCGCGGCGAATGTGAGCCAGCAACTCCGCCGGTTCGATGGAGCGAAAGCAAATGCCATGCCGCCTCCTGAGATGCGGGGGTTCTTCAGGGAGGCTTGGGAAGCGGAAGGCTGAAGGGTGATTTTGTCATGATTTGCACCCCGACCCCATTTTTCCGACACCGCAAACACTCCTGCCATGGCCGAAGTGAACGTCCGGCAAACCGGCCGGTTTGAACGTCGGGTTTGGTATGTTGGATTTTCTTCAGGATCTTCTCCCCAGAACTCTTCTTTTTGGGTTTTCTTTCTGCCTCTTCTTCGGTCTAGCAGCCTGTCGGACTTGGGCGGGGGAGGAAATTGGCAACGAACGTTAAATTATGGATACAGGTGATCAGCAATAGTTTATATATTTTTATGGCTGCCCGTTTCGTTACTATTGACCATGACACCCCTCTCCTGCTGCCTCCGGATCTGAGGGACTGGGTGCCTGAGAACCACCTTGTTCATTTTGTGATGGATGCGGTGGGCCTGCTCAACTTGGGCAGCGCGCAAACCAACCACCGGGGTACTGGCAGTGCGCAATACCCGCCCTCGATGATGCTGGGACTGTTGATTTACTGCTACTGCAGCGGGACGTTTTCGAGTCGGAAAATTGAGGGGCTCACGTACGACAGTGTACCGGTTCGGTATTTGTGTGCGGACACGCACCCGGACCATGACTCGATCTGCAAGTTCAGGCGCGAGAACAAAGAGTTGATCGAGAGCGCTTTCCATCAAGTTCTTGAATGCGCTGCGCATGCGAAGATTTTGAAAGTGGGGGACATCACGGTTTCCGTGGACGGCACGAAAATTCTCGCCAACGCCAGCAAGCACAGCGCGATAAGCCACGGCCACGCCTGTGAGCAACTGAAGTTGCTGGAAGAGGAGATCGCGCAACTCCTTGCCAAGGCTGAGGCTGCGGACAGCACTCCTTTGCAAGACGGGTTGAGCATCCCCGAGGAAGTCTGGCGGCGCGAGGACCGGGTGGCAAAGATCAAGCAGGCGGTGGGCGTCATTGAAGAACGTGCCAGGGAGCGCTTGGCCGCAGACGTAGCCACGTATCAAAGCAAGCTGGAAGCTCGCCGTGCGCACGAGAAAGCCACCGGCAAAAAGCCGAAAGGCAAGGATCCCAAACCCCCGCAAGGAGGTCCCGGGCCGACCGATCAATTCAACTTCACTGATCCGGAAAGCCGAATTATGAAAGCTGGAAGCGGACAGCACTTCGAGCAAGCGTACAACGCGCAAGCGAGCGTAGAAATTGAGAGCCGGCTCATTGTAGGTCAACATCTTGTAGACGCTCCAAACGATAAGGAACAACTTGTCCCGGCGATGGCCGCCATCAGTCCGGTGGTGGAAAGCATAGCTGCAGTGCTCGTGGACAATGGCTACTACAGCGAGGCGGCCGTTAACAGTGTTGAGGGCCAATGCACCTCAAGGGGCACCCCTGTTGTTTATGCGGCGACTGGGCGCCGAAGACACGGACGCAGCATCCTCGAACTGGAAGATCATCCCGACCCGCCTACTCCCCCGCCGGGAACCGCAACGGCCGACATCATGGCCCATCGCTTGGCCACGCGGGAGGGAAAAGCACTTTACGGGCAACGGAAAACAGACCGTCGAGCCAGTCTTCGGCATAATTATACTCCTCTGCGTAATATTTTCGGATTTTGGGTATATAGCTTGATAACCTCAGATGTATGTATAACATGCGTGATATGATAA
>JALRGB010000163.1 GCA_023253575.1 Verrucomicrobiales bacterium | reverse complement strand
TACGCAACGCCAAACACTTTTTCCCCAGCAACGCATTGCCCCCATACCCGCTGCCATAACTCCAAATCATCCTCTCCTCAGGAAAATGAGCGATATACTTTTCGTCTGAACAGGGCCACGCCACATCCTCCTCACCCGGAGCCAACGGATGACCCACACTGTGCAAACACGGGACAAAATCACCGTCCGCCCCAAGCTTGGCTAATACCGCCTCCCCCATGCGCGTCATAATACGCATACTCACAACGACATAAGCCGAATCCGTTAGCTGCACACCGACCTGCGCCAATGGCGATCCCACCGGCCCCATGCAAAATGGCACCACATACATCGTCCGACCCCGCATCGATCCCCGAAACTTACCACTCATCAATACCTTCATCTCCGTCGGCGCCGCCCAGTTGTTCGTCGGACCCGCATCCGCCTTCCGCCGTGAACAAATAAACGTCCGCTCCTCCACCCGAGCCACATCCGACGGCGTCGAACGCGCCAAAAATGAATTCGGGCGCTTCTCCGAGTTAAGCCGCAAAAACGTGCCCTTGGCCACCAGAAACTCAGCCAACCGCTCGCCCTCCTCCGCCGATCCGTCACACCAGACCACCGCGTCCGGATCACACATCTCACGCATTTCCTCAATCCAAGCCAGCAGCCGGGGGTGGTGGGTCAATAATGGAATCATCCCAGCCATTATAGCGAATTACCGGCCAAATCTGCGCCGTAATTCCGATTTTCCATCCACCATTTCCGCGTTTGCTGCAGTCCATGCGTCTCACCCACAAAGTCATCATCATCACCGGCAGTACGACCGGCATCGGCGAAGCCATCGCCCGCCGTTGCGTGGCCGAAGGCGCCCGCGTGCTCATCCACGGACTCGAACCCGGCCTCGGTGAAATTGTCGCCGCCGACCTCAACGCACCCCTAGTCATCGCCGACCTCGCCGACCCGACCACCCCAGCCCAACTCGTCGCCACCGCCCTTCAGGCGTATGGCAAAATCGACGGTCTCGTCAACAATGCGGCCTGGATCTTGCGTGGGCAGATCGACTCCGTGACGCCCGAAATCTTCGACCGCATCATGGCCATCAACTGCCGGGCTCCGCTTCTGTTGATCAAGGAGGCGCTGCCTCATCTGGCCGCCACCCGGGGATCCGTGGTCAACATTGGCAGTGTCAATGCCTACTGCGGGGAGGAGAATCTGCTGCCCTATTCCATCAGCAAAGGCGCCTTGATGACGCTGTCACGAAATCTGGGCGACACCCTGATGCGGCAACACGGGGTGCGCGTGAACCAGATCAATCCAGGATGGGTCCTGACGGCCAATGAGCAGCTGGCCAAACAAGCGGAAGGCATGGCCGAGGACTGGCCCTCCCACCTGCCCGCCCTGTTTGCCCCCAGTAGCCGCATTTTCCGCCCCGAGGAAATTGCCGAACCGGCCGTCTACTTTTTAAGTGACGCCGCCGGCCCAGTCTCAGGACAGGTGCTGAATGTAGAACAATACCCCTTCATCGGACGCAATCCTCCCAAATGCTAAAGCCACCCACCGCCCGCACACGACACCACGCACACGACACCATGACCCTGCTGCATACTTCCTTGGGCCGCCTCCGCGCAGTCGCCATCGTCGAAGGCATTTCATTTCTGCTCCTCCTCTTCGTGGCCATGCCTATGAAATACGTGTGGGACATCCCCCAGGCCGTCCGCATCACCGGCATGGTCCATGGCCTGCTTTTTGTCGCCTTCAGCGTCGCCCTGCTCGTCGCCGGCCTTGATCGTCGCTGGGGCCTTGGCCGCATGACCGTCGTCTTCCTCTCGTCATTGATCCCGTTCGGCACGTTCCTCATGGATCGAAGCCTCAAACGTGAACAAGCCAGCGCCAGCTCCAACCCTCAGCCCTAACGCTGAGACACCACCCACACCGCAACACTCATCCCCCACCCAATCAGCCTGTCACCCACGACACCCGCAGACGCCTGCTAGTTGCTTGAAGGCTGATTCACATTAAATAATCCCCATGCCCCAACTCGCTGCCTTTCCCAAACTCTGGATGACTGAATTGTGCAAAACCGGCACCCGGTCACTGGACGAATGGTTCAAGGTGGCCACGGAACTCGGCGTCGACGGAGTCGAATGGTACGCTGGTTTTCTGGAAACGCTAGATCCATCCACCTGGGCCCCCACCAAGCGGCGAGCTGATGAGCTGGGACTAGCCATTCCCATGATGTGCTGTTCGCCAGATTTCACCCATCCCGACCCAGACTTTCGCCGCGCCGAGGTGGAAAAAGAAAAACGCTGGATAGATATGGCCTACGCCCTGCGCTGCCGGTTTTGCCGCGTACTCAGCGGCCAGCGCCGCCCAGATGTGACACGCGAAGAAGGCATCCGCTACGCCGTCGAATGCATCGAGGCCTGCCTGCCTTACGCTCAAGAACGCGGCATCACCCTGATCATCGAAAACCACTACAAGGATGACTTCTGGCAGTGGCCGGAATTTGCGCAAAAAATGGATGTGTTTTGCGAACTCGTCGGCCGCATCACCCATCCCGGGTTCGGTGTGAATTACGACCCATCCAATACCATCCTCGCCGGCGAAGACCCGCTCCAACTGCTCTACGCCATCAGCCACCGCGTGGTCACCATGCACGCCAGTGACCGGTATCTCATCGAGGGCACCATCGAAGACCTCCGCCGCGAAGAAGCCGCGGGCGACTTGGGATACCTCAAACGCCTCCGCCATGGCGAAATCGGCCAAGGGCTGAACGATTACGATGCCATCTTTACTGAACTCAATCGAGTCGGCTTTGATTCATGGATCAGTATTGAAGACGGCGTCGATGGACTGGACCAACTCGCCCGCAGCACCGAATTCCTCCGGCGCAAAGTCACGGCATACTGGCCCGCCGCCCGACCCTCCAAAGGATGCCGGTCGTGCGGGTAACCCCATCCGGAGGCAGGCCCAGCACCCGTCAAAGCCGGTAGGCACCGCGATACTCACGGGTCAGTTCCTTCGGATCAACCGCTCCACCGGTGATCCGGTGTTGCAGCGGATCCCATTGGAAAGCTGTC
>JALRGB010000570.1 GCA_023253575.1 Verrucomicrobiales bacterium | reverse complement strand
TGACGCAGGAATGGGCGGAAAACAACTATTGGAAACTTTTAATGGCCCAGCAGGATGCATCGCTGGTCATGCCCAACCGGTTTTGGCTCGATTTTGCACAATGGTCGGGGCAGGGGAGTTTTGTTTCGGCCCACGTGGCGGAGGCGGCCCGCACATTTTCAGAGATGATGCTGGCGCTGGCGGTGCTGGATCTGCCGTTCCCGAGCCAAGCAGCAGAAATCAGGGCCATCGTCAGTCCGGAGGCGGTCTTGACGCTGACGCCGTCCACCCCGCTCATTGTTTTCCATCAGTCGGTAAAACCAGCACCTGTCGATGAGGCCGGCGCCGGATTGCTCGTTAGTCAAAATTTTTATCGCGCCGATGACCGGTACATCCCGCAGCCGGATGGTGAGAAAATCGACAAATTTGTCACGGGCGAATTTTTGGCGGGCGTGCGTTATGGCGCGCAAGTGGTCGTCACGAACCCGACGAGTTCGACGCAGAAGCTCGATGTTTTGTTTCAGATTCCGCAAGGGGCGCGTCCGGCTTCCGGGGCGCGGGTGACGCGCAGCGTACCGCTGCGACTGGAACCATTCCGCACGCACACGATGGATGTGTCGTTTTATTTCCCGAAGGCCGGGTCGTTCCCGCATTTCCCCGTGCATGTCGCCCGCGACGGTCGGGTAGTGGCCATGGCGCCGTCGGTGACCTTCAAGGTAGTCAACGAACTGAGTGTGCCTGACACCACCAGCTGGGCGTACCTGTCACAACATGGAACCGAGGCCGATGTTCTCGCTTTCATGGATGCTTCCAATCTGCGCACTCTGGATCTGGATAAAGTGGCGTGGCGGCTGCATGGCAGTGCGGACTTTTTCCGGAGTGTGATCAACCGGTTGTCCGAGCGCCGCGTCTGGCAACCGACCTTGTACGCTTACGGGTTCGTCCATAACGACGCCACCGCCATTCGCGAATTCCTGCGCCACGAAGGAAACTTGCTCACCGAAGCTGGCCCATGGCTGCGCTCGCCGCTCGTCGAAATCGACCCCGTCGAACGCCATGCCTATGAACAGCTGGAATACTCGCCGCTGGTCAATGCCCGGGCCCACCGCCTCGGCCCAGACCGGACGATCTTGAATGACCGCTTCCGAGAACACTATCAGCGACTGCTTTCGATCTTGGCCCACAAACCCGCCCTCGATGACGCGGACCACCTCGCTGTGACCGGGTACCTCCTGCTGCAAGACCGCATCGAGGAAGCGCTGGAAACATTCGCCAAAGTCAAAAAAGAAGCCGTGCCGACGTCGCTGCAATACGACTACACCGCCGCATGGCTGGCGCTCGCCCAAGGTGACGCGGCCACCGCTCGCCGCCTCGCCACCGCCCGAGCCACCGAACCCGTCGATCACTGGCGCCTGAAATTTGCCCAGATGCTGGCCCAGCTCGACGAAATCGATGGCAAATCGACCGCCGTGACAACGCCGGATGATCGGGATCAGACGCAGGATGCACTCGCTGCCGCACAGCCGGGATTTGATTTCAAACTCGAAGGCGCCCGACTGACGCTCGAAACCCGGAATTTGGCCGAAGTGACGGTCAATTATTATCTCATGGATCTCGAGTTCCTTTTCAGCACTAATCCATTTGTCGGACAGGATAGCAGCCGGTTCGCCCAGATTGTGCCAAATAAGTCGGAAACCATCCGCCCTGCACAGGTGAAATCATCGTCGCAGCAGATATCGCTGCCGCGCGAGTTCCAAAATAAAAACGTGCTGGTGGAAATCGTGGCCGCCGGCCAGCGGTCGTCGCAGGTCGTGTACGCCAATGAACTGAAAGTGATCATGAGTGAAAACTTCGGTCAGGTGCAGGTTCGACATGCGGGTGACGATCGCCCGCTGCCGCGGACCTATGTCAAAGTATATGCCGAAGTCAACGGGCAGCCGGTCTTCTACAAAGATGGCTATACGGACCTCCGCGGTAAATTTGATTACGCCAGCTTGAGCACCAATGATCTCAATGGGGCCACGCGGTTTGCCGTGCTCATTCTCAGCGACGAGCATGGAGCCGTGGTCAAAGAAGCTCGTCCTCCGCGCCAGTAAGTCGACACCGAAGTCCCGGCCTCAGGCGGAGCGCGGCCACACTCCTAAGGCGGCCAGTTTTGATTCTAAGGCGGCGTGGTCTTTCCAATCGTAAGTAAACACCTGTAATCCGTGGGCGGCTCCGGCTTCGGTATTGGCTGGAGCATCGTCCAGATAAAGAGTGGCGGCCGGGTCGACGCCAGCCAGAGCAATGAGATCTTGATAGATTTTGGCTTCGGGCTTGGCCGAGCCGGCTTCGTGTGAATAAATACCGCCGCGGAAATGGGTGAAGACGGGGTAAGCCGCCCGCAAGTAATCGAGATGCAGCCCGCTGGTATTGGAAAGTAAATACAAGGGCAGCCGGTCAGCAAGATGCTCGACCACCTGCACCATGGGGGAATTTTCTTCGAAAATATCGCAATATGCGGCCACAAAGGCTTCATCACTTCCACGGAAACTTGTGTGAGCGCGGCCCTGAGCGACGAATTCTTCGCTGCTGAGCCGTCCGTCTTCCATCTGAATGATCAACGGTCGCAGCGTGGTTTCCAGTGCCTCGGCCCCGAGCGGGCTGTTCTCGGCCAGCTTTCTCATGGCTCGGGTGAAGTCGAACGTCACCAGCACGTTACCGATGTCAAAGAACAGGGATGAAAGCATGGGGGTGTTGGACATGATGGACAGGTGGTGGTAGGCGAGTGGCGAGTGGCGGCGGATTGAATGCTAAAGGCGAGGCGGTGCGGCGGATTCCAGATCGTTGAGGATAGCGCGGGCGGCGATCAAGGCTCCCGCTGGGCGGCGGTGTTTCCAGGCGGCATCGCGCATTGTCCCCCAGGCGCCGGATGTCACCAGTTGCTGGATTGTCGATCCGAGCGCGGCGGGGTCTTCCTCAAGCAGGCCGCTGCCGCGTCGCTGGACGAGTTCGACGTTGCCCTCTTCTTGGCCGGGCACCACTTTGACGAGGATGCTGGGACGCCCGGCGGCGCCGGTTTCATGGGTGGTGGCTCCGCCGGCTTTGGCAATGATCAAATCATGGCTCATCATGAGGCGGGGGACATCGCGGGTCCACCCGAGTACCGAAACCGTCCGGTCAGGATA
>JALRGB010000144.1 GCA_023253575.1 Verrucomicrobiales bacterium | reverse complement strand
GCGCGAGCGGATGACCACCGGGACGGTGACGCATGCTTCGCTGGCCAATGCGGAGTCGCCGGACGGGACGGAAGAGACCGGCCGCATGCCGGTGGCGGCCGCCGTGCTCAATGGCAAACTTGTGACCGGGACGAACACGCTGGCCGTGGAAGTGCACAACCGCACCACTACCAATGACGACATGGTGATGGCGTTGCGGATGAAGTTATCCTCCACCCTGCCGGGCGTGTTGATCAATGAAGTTGTGCCGTCCGCCATTGCTGGTCAAGGATTTGTCGAATTTTATAATCCTCTTGGGACCGCGGTTGATCTCAAAGGGCATTACCTCAGCAGTGATCCGGATAATTTAACGACCTATGTTATTCCGACCTCGCTGGTGGTTCCACCCAGCGGATTGGCCACTGTGGATTTTGTGACGGCCGGTCTTAAAGTTGACAGTCCGGTGCAGATTTACCTGACACGTCCGGACGGGGTCAGCAAGATGGCCGCGGCTTCGGTGCGAGTGCCGCTGGACGGCCGTTCGGCTGGACGCAAGCCCGCGGGCGGCGGCCAATGGTTTGTTTTTGCCACGCCTTCACCTGGGGCGCCGAATCAATCGAGCAGTTTGCCGGCGTCCAGTCCGTTGCGTCTCAGTGAAGTGCACCATGGTGGGGCGGGGCGGGTGACGTGGGTGGAGGTGGCCAATCCGGCGGCTTCTTCGGTGGGGATGGATGGGGCTTTTCTTTCAGATTCCCGGGAGCTGATCAACCGGGTGCCGTTGTCGGGGGCGGTGGCGGCCGGTGGTTGGGCGAGCGTGCCGGTCGATTTTCCAGCTCCGGTGGGGGATGATTTGTACGTTTATTTAGTGGCGAGCGATTTGACGGTCTTGGATGCGATCAAGCTGACGCCGCGGGTGGGGCTGCCATCGATGCAGCGGTTTCCATTGACTGGCAACGAGTGGTATCATGCCGTCGTCCCGACGCGGGATGCGGCCAATGCCCCCGAGATTCGCGAAGCGGTCGTCATCAATGAAATCATGTATCGCCCACCTTCCTCGCATTCTGCGGGCGAGTATGTGGAATTGTTCAACCGCAGTTCGGCCACGGTAAACCTTTCGGGTTGGCGCATGGCTGGCGGGATTAATTATACGTTTCCAGCGGGGGCGGTGCTGGCCCCGGGTGGGTATGCGGTGGTGGCGAGCCAGCCGTCGTACATGACGACGCATTACCCTGGAATCACTCAGGTTTTTGGCCCGCTGGCCGGCACTCTGCGCAATGCGGGCGAACTCATTCGCCTCGAAGACGAGCGAGGAAATCTTGCGGATTCCGTTCATTATGAATCTGGTGGCCAGTGGCCGACGATGGCCGGCGGCGAAGGCAGTAGTCTGGAATTGATCCACCCATCGATGGACAACAGCCAGCCATCGGCTTGGCGCGCCAGCGATGAGAGCCAGAAATCGACGTTTCAGACGTTCACGCACACTGGGATTTATCGTGAATTACGCGGAGTGACCGGCGGCACCACGAGTTCGCGGGAGCTTCATTTTCATGCGGTGAGCGACTCGCATTTGTTATTGCGGGACATTTCTCTGACGCGGGCGGGAAGCGGCAATCTGATCACCACGGGTGATGCCACCTCGCATACGGGCAGCAGCGCGGCAGGATTTCTGTGCACGGGAACTCACAGCCAGAGCGACACGCTGCCGCGGGTGGGGGCGACCATCACGGGTGATCCGGGATTTCATTTGATCAGCACCGGGACCGGGGACACCAAGAACAACAAAACCGAGGTCGATTGCACGGGGATCGCCAAAGACAACATCTTGACGCTGACGTTTCAGGCGCGGTGGATTTCCGGTATGCCGGTCTTGATTGGCCAGACGTGGGACCGCAGTTTTGGCACGGTGTTTCGTTTGCCTATTCCGAATAATCTGGGCACGCCCGGGGCCAATAATTCGGCGGTGCGGGCGGCCGCGCCACCCACGGTCGACCAGCTGGCGCACACGCCGCCGGTGCCGTCGGCCACTCAGCCAGTGGTGGTGGAACCAGCGGTCGTATTGCTCAGATCGGCTTCGTCGCCAATCGAGGACTGGGCCAGCGAGCCGGCAGCCTGAACTTCGTACACGATGTTGGGATCGGCGTAGAAGTAGGCCACGCACGAACCGGTCTGGTATGCCGT
>JALRGB010000335.1 GCA_023253575.1 Verrucomicrobiales bacterium | reverse complement strand
CGCTTGTCGGCGAACAGCGCGTGATTATGCGGGTTCGGCGTCAGCGCGGCGGCGCGGGTTTCATAGGCTCTTCGCAGCGCTGCGTGCTCCGGCAGGTCCAGTGCGAAATCGACGACGCGGTTGTAGACGAGATCGATGGGCTTTCCGGTCTCGGTGCTGGCTGGACCGAGGAGATAATGGACCAAGTTGGATCCGATGAAGCCGGCGCCGCCGGTGACAAGGAGTTTCATGGTGGTAAGCTGTAGCGTTGAGCGTTCGCGACGCAAGGCCGGGCCTTGTTTGAGGCAAGGAATTGGCGGAGGGTTCCTCGCACGGACTATCCTGAATTACGCCCACTGTGGGCGTCAAGGTGGGGGCTGGGTGGAAGGCGGCTGGTCTATGGATTTTTCGCGACCTGCGGCTGAGTGGACTGGTCTGTCGTCTGTGGCTGGGAGGGTTTGGGGCGGCCCGGTTTTGACGCTCAATCAGGGCAGGGGGAAGCGTGCGTTGAGGGCAGCGACATCGGCGCGAATGGCGTGCAGGGCGGCGGTGTCGGCCGGGTTGGCGAGGGCTTGGCTGATCCAGGCGGCGATCCGTTGCATTTCCGGTTCTTTCATGCCGCGGGTCGTCACGGCCGGGGTCCCGATGCGGATGCCGCTTGGTTTCATGGGTGAAGCCGTATCGAAAGGGATACTGTTTTTATTCACGGTGATCCCGGCTTCATCGAGTGATTCCTGAGCGATTTTGCCATTAAGGCCTTGGGGGCGGAGATCGACCAGCATGAGGTGATTGTCGGTGCCACCTGACATGATGGTGAAGCCGTGGGCGGCGAGGGCGGCGGCGAGGGCTTTGGCATTCGTCACAACCTGTTGCTGGTATGCTTTGAACGACGGCTGCAGGGCTTCGTGGAAGCAGACGGCTTTGGCGGCGATGACGTGCATGAGCGGACCGCCTTGGATGCCGGGGAAAACTTGGGCATCGATTTTTTTCGCGAACTCCTCACGGCACAGGATGATGCCACCGCGCGGACCGCGGAGTGATTTATGAGTCGTGCTGGTGACGAAGTCGGCGTACGGCACGGGGGTGGGGTGGACCCCAGCGGCGACAAGGCCGGCGATGTGGGCCATGTCCACGAAAAGGTAAGCACCCACGGATTTGGCGATGGTGCTCATGCGTTCGAAGTCGATGATGCGCGGGTAGGCGCTGGCACCGGCGGTGATCATTTTCGGACGGCACTCGAGGGCCAGTGCTTGCAGGGCATCGTAATCGATGTAGCCATCCGATTCGCGCACGCCATACGGCACAATATCATAGAATTTCCCCGAGAAATTGGCGGGGTGGCCGTGGGTCAGGTGGCCGCCGTGGGCCAGATTCATGCAGAGCAGCCGGTCGCCAGGAGTCAGTACGCTGAAATACACGGCGGTATTGGCCTGTGATCCGGAGTGCGGCTGCACATTGGCGTGTTCCGCACCAAAGACTTCCTTGAGACGGTCGATGGCCAGCTGTTCGGCGACATCGACGTTTTCGCACCCGCCATACCAGCGGCGGCCGGGGTAGCCTTCGGCATATTTATTCGTGAGGCATGACCCTTGGGCCTCCATGACAGCGCGGGAGGTGAAATTTTCCGAGGCGATGAGTTCGATGCTGTCGCGCTGGCGGATTTTTTCAGCGCGGATGACCTGGGCGATCGCGGGGTCGGCCACTTGCAGTGGGGCCGGGGTTGCGTTCATTTTGTCGACGCGCCGGCTGTGACGGCCGCCGGTGAAGGCGGTGTGGAGGAAGGTGTCAAGAATCGTCTGGGCGGTGGCGACGGAGGTGGTGGCTCCGGCGAGGCACAGGACATTGGCGTTATTGTGTTCCCGGGTGATGCGAGCGGTGGCTTCGTCTTGGACCAAGGCGGCTTGGATGCCTGGGGTGCGGTTGGCCGTGATGCTCATGCCGACGCCGGTGGTGCAGATGAGGACGCCGCGGTTGGCTGGGTCCGCCAGCACGCCGTCGAGCACGGCTGGGACGAAGTCTGGGTAGTCGACGCTGGCACTACCGTGAGTGCCAAGGTCGTGGACATTCACTCCGCGGGCGCGCAAGGAAGCCACTAGAGCCTCTTTGAGGGCCACTCCGCCGTGATCGGCACCGAAGAAGATGTCTCCGACCGTGGGCGCGGGGCTGGGAGAAGAGGGGGTAGGGGTGGGGGCGGAGTTCGAAGCGGTGGCGGCTTGGTTCATGGCTGGAGATGGGCGCTCCGCCGGGGCGGGGGCCACGGCGGATTTTTTGGGAAAAGTTTGGTCGATGAAGGCGACGAGGCTGGGTAGGGCTTTCTTCAGGGCGGTTCGCGTCTCAATATACGCTTCGCGTCCCATGCCGATTGGATCTGGGATGTCGTCTCCCATGATGGCTGGATCAGCGCAGAATTCGGTGACGAGGTAGGTTTTGTCTGCGGCTTCGGGGAATGAATCTTCGACAGCGGCATGATGCCCGCGCGTCATGACAAAAATGTGCGTGGCTTGGGCGGCTAGTTTGCGGGTCAGCGGCTGGCTACGGAAGTAAGCGAGATCGATTTTTTCTTCTCGCAAGACCGACAAGGTGTGACCGCTGGCCGGCTGGCCGGCGAGCGCAGCAACTCCCGCCGATGCGATTTCATAATCACCGCGGCGTTCAACCAGACGACGGAAAAGTCCCTCAGCCATGGGGCTGCGGCAAACGTTTCCAGTGCAAACAAAGAGAACTTTTTTCTTCAAAATTCTGGGGTGGGGAGGCCGAGTGGCGGCTCCGATGTGGCTTGACACCGCCGCCGCGCCTGCCCGCAAGTATACAACCCGCCCACGGCGCCTTGGCTAGTCGTTTTTCGTGGTCACAGCTTGATTCTGACGCGGGCCGTAGAGGGCGATAAATCGATCGAAGACTGGCTTGGATAAAATCCCGGCAGTGTGAAATTGGCGGACAATACTCACCGTGCTTGAGTCAACGATGTCCTGCTGCATGGCCCAAGCAGTTTGCGGCTGCAGGATGAAATTGGCCGGATGATTGCGCAGCTCCGGCACAATAACCGGAGAAACCCGGTAGCCAAAAACCAGCGGGTCTCCGGCAAACAGGCCTGCGGTGGCGGTCGGTTCGCGGCCGCCCAGCAGTCGATTCCGCTCCGCTGGCAGAGCGAGGATTTCATGTCGCCGGACTTCGTGATACGCATTTTGCAGAGCCGTGCCGATCATGGACGCCTCTTCGCTGCTGCTTGCGCTTCCCTCCAGCGCTTGATTGATGTACCAATCGACCGAGATGTCCTGATGGCGCAGCCAGCCGAGCACTCGCTCGGCCGTCAAGGCTTCGTCAAGCCGCACCAGCGCCGTGAAAAAATCGGTCCTCACGCGCTGGGGGGCGGCTTGGGCGGTAAATTCACGGCGATCGAAACATTCCCGCAGGTTTTGCACTCGGACCAGACGAGCCTGTTCCTCGGCGTGTTTGTGCATGGAAAACCAGACAATGCCGGCCACCAGCAGAACGAGAATGGTGCGATAAATCAGGGCCACAGGGAAACCGGGAAACCGTGCCAGCGTCGGCTACTTCGTGGTGGGCGGGTTGATTTTTTTCGGGGCGCCGCCGGGTGGGCGGACCACAGCATCCTTCGGTTTTTGGGCTTCGGCGAGCAGCGACTTGAAGGATTCGGTTTGGCTGGCGGCGGCCTTGGCGACCTCGGCAGGGTAATCCATCACCGGTTTTCCGGGGGTCAGTTGCACTTCTGGCAGGCCTTTGCCTTCGGTCATCGATTCCATGATGGCTCGTTGCAGGCGTTTTTGATCGCGGAGTACGCCCATGGTGTCGCCGCTGGCCAAGGCATCGGCCATGATTTTAGGGTCGCTCATCAAGGTATCGATGGCGCCGATCACCTTGGCTCCGCCGAAGCTGAGGGTGGCTGTTTGATCATCACTTTTCGTAAAGCCGGTGGCGGAGGTGATGGTGCCGCCTGCTTTGACGGTGGTGGAGATTTTGGCGCCTTCAATCATCGGGGCGACGAGTGATTTGCTGGCTTCCCATTGGGCTTGGGCCTGCTGCATGGCGGATTTGAGCTGATCTTCGTTGAGTTTTGACGCGCTGGAGGCGGTTTCGGAAGCGGCTCCGCCATCGGATACTCCCATGGCCACCGTCCAAGTGGCTCCGTCTAATTTAGAGGTCAGCGCGCCCGCCGAGGCGCCGCCGGCCTGTTCACCGGCATTCATGAGCAATTTATTGACGTCCTTAAAGTAGGCGGACCCTTTGATTTCGCTCTTGCCGTCCGCGCCGGTGGCGAACGTAAGGTCCTGCCAGGTGTCCACGCCTTGCGTGCCGCGCAGTAGCTGCAGAGCGACTTCCTTGCCCATGTTCTGTCCGCTGTCGCCGCCGCCCAGTGCTCCCATCATCGAGGTGTCCACGCTCATGGCTAGTTCCAGCTTACCACTGCCATCAGGATTGAGAATAAACGTTTGATCCTGGGTCAGGCAGCTGGTGAATGTGGCGGCGAGGCTGGCCACGGCGAGTGGGAAAAAATGGCGTTTCATGCGTACTGGGTTTTGGATGATGTCGTAACGAGGCGAAATTCTAACACGGTCCATTCCAGCGGGCCACCCGAAATAACGGGTAGTGCGCCGGTCTGAACTCGTCGCTATTACGAGACGGATCAGGATCCGGGTTCCTTCGGGACGGGGCGCGCCAGTTGAAAAGTTCCGGTGTCACCGCCGCCGGTCCAGCTCCCCTCAAACCGGCTGCCCGTCAGGGATATGTCGTAATCA
>JALRGB010000301.1 GCA_023253575.1 Verrucomicrobiales bacterium | reverse complement strand
CGGAGGGGGGACATTCCTGTCCCCCTGCCTCTTCAATCAGCCGGGGACTGGAAAGTCCCCGCTCCTGTCCACCCTCCAGTATGAACTGCCCTTCTCGCAGCTTCGCCTTCAACGGATTCTCCCGGATATACTCCGCCACCTTGAAAAAGTGCTGCTCGTTACGAATCAACCGATCCCAATACTCATCCTGCCAAAGCGCCCCCGTTTTCCCAGCCCGCTTGTTGATCTTCCTCGATGTAAATCCCTTCCAGGACTTCACGATTTCCGGCAACGTATGCCCTTCCAGCGGACGAAATAGCACATGCACGTGATTCGGCATCACCACGAAGGAGGCCAGCTCATACCGATCCCTATCGAAATGCCGCAGCGCATCGGCGACGACGGCCGCGTTGGCAGGATCCTTTAGCAAACACGACCCGCTTCCCTGATCCAGCCACTCATCGATCTGATGGGAAAAGCGCTCGTGATACTCGGCTTCGGTCTTTTCGTCCCATGGCTCGGGGTGATGCGTCATCCACGAATCCCGCTCGTTTTTCCATTGATCCAGCTTTGCCTTCGGCATTGCGTCCCCCAGTCGCCACGTGACGAACACCCAGGCTTCGCCTTGCTGCCAGTGAGGGAGGTGGTTTTGCGTGACGTCGATTTCGCTGTGCGGATTGAAAAAGGAGTGGGGGTTTTCTAACCCCCATTTTTTTGTAATCGGGGGACAGGAATGTCCCCCCTCCGTTAGCTTCCAATTAAAGATGTTCCGCCGCACCGTGTTCCAGCTCACCCCGAGGGCAATCGCCTCGTCCTTGTTGGCGTTCTTGCACTCGATCACCAGCACCGGGATGCCGTTGATGAGAAAGACCACATCCTCCCGGGTGCCGTAGTGGCCGTTGTGAACGGCCCACTCTTCGGTGACTTCGTACACGTTGTTCGCTGGATCGTCGTAATCGATCAAGATCAGGTCCCGTTCGCGCTTCTCCTCGTGGTCGAAGAATTTGCCTCGGTTGCGCAGGTGCTCGACGAATTCCCGGTTGCCGTAGATGTCGGTGTGGAGATAGCGGAACCGCCCGAGCAACGCGCCCTCAGCCTCGGCGTAGCGCGGGTTGAATACCCTCACCTTGGCGTCGAGTAGGTCGTCGAAGAAGAGTGAGAACGGAGCGGGGACATTCTTGTCCCCGATCTTCCCACGCAAGGGGGCAGGAATGCCCCCTCTCCTTTCCTCAGCTTCCTCGAGCGACACAATCGTCCAACCGATGGCCTCGGCGTAGGCGAGGATCCGGGCTTGGACGGTTTTGTGTTCTCCGGGTGTGGGCATGGGCAGTTAAGACGTGAGCTTTCCACAGGAACCGCGATTCTTCATCTGCTCTCTGCTAGTGGCAGCAGAACCTACAAAGGCCCCCGCAGAGCCAGCCTAGTCAAATCTGCGGTATTGTTTTGGCCTGATGACGTTCATGGCTCGAGGCAAGAAAGGTTTCATTTGGTCGGTGCTTGGTGTTGTGCGATGAGGTCGTCAGGACTGGGAATTCTCGGTCGGATGGCGGTCTTTGGGGTTACCCGGAGCCGCCTTTTTCGCTTCAGGGAAAGACTTTCCACCCGGTCGATGAAGAGCGACAACGGAGCGGGGACATTCCTGTCCCCGACCTTCTTCCGCAAGGGGGCAGGAATGCCCCCTCTCCTTTTCTCGGCTGCCTCGCGGACGTGTCTGGCGGCTGGCTGAGTAACTGGGTGTTTCTGATGGTTGATTTGCGGTGGGGGTTTTGGCATTGACGGGGGCAGGGCGGTCGTCCCACGGTAAGGGCATGAGCTGGCATCGACGATCTTTCATGCGTGTGGCTGGGGCTGGCCTGACGGCGGTGGGCTGGGCGCCTCGAGGTCGGGCGCGTGCGGTGTCGCCGTCGGCGGTGGTCGTACGTCGCCAAGCGGCTGATCGGTTTGATTTGGTGTTTTCGCCGGAAACGGCGCGGGCGTTCAAGATCCTCCAGCTGACGGACACGCATTTTGGGAATCCTGATGCGGTGAAGAAGGAGGCGGACGTTCGCAGTTGGGATGAAATCCCTCGGTTGGTTGAGCGGGAGCGGCCGGACTTTATCATGCACACCGGCGATTTTATTGACAACGATGTGTCGGGATCAGTGGCGGGGGCATTTGACAAGATGCATGCGCTGGGTGTGCCGTGGGCGCTGGCTCCGGGGAATCATGACGGGCCGGTTGACGGCACATTGAGTCCGGAGCGGTATCGTGAGCGGATGGCGGAGGGGACTGGGGTGATGGGGTATGTGGAGCGAGGAGGGCGTCGCGAGACGGCGTACCGGATGGATGTGATTGCTGGCGATTCTGGGGCGGCGGCTCGGCCGGTGGCGACGGTCATGGTGTTTGATTCTGGTCCGACGGGTGGCACTAAGCATGTTTCGTCTGGGCAGCTGGCGTGGTTTGACGAGCAAGTGGAGGCCGATCGGAGGCGTGGAAATTCGGGGCCGATTTATGCGATGGTTCATATTCCGGTGATTCAATTTAAGAAGCTGGCTGATTCTGGGTGGTATACGGACCGGCTGGGCGAGGAGATTTGTTTTGAAACGGATACGGGTCGGACGTTTGAGGTGTTCAAGCGTAGCGGAAGGGTGCGCGCTATTTTGAGTGGGCATGACCATGAGAACACGTTTCATGGGGTCTGGGACGGGGTGGAGCTGATCTATGGGCGGGTCAGCGGATGGAGTGCGTATGGTGGCGGGCCGCGGGGTGGGCGGCTGTTGGAACTGGATTTGGCGCAAGGCACACATTCTCATCGTATTGTCCTGCCTAGCGACGTTTGAGAGCCGGGGTGGTGTGGGTGTCAGGATATGGGTTGAGTTGGGGTGGCACTTGACACTTCCGTGCCCCACGCGGATGGACAAAGGGTGAGCACACCCACTGCCGTTTACCGCCACATTCAAATCCGTGATCTTGATGCTGACGCCCTAGTGGCGCTCAGTAAAAAGATGAAGCTGGCCTTGTTCCGGGACGACATGCTGGCCGTGCAGTCGTATTACCGCGACAAAGACCGGGAGCCGACAGATGTTGAGTTAGAAGTCATTGCGCAGACGTGGTCCGAGCATTGCAAGCACCGAATTTTCGGGGCGCGCATCGAGCATACGTTGGACGGGCGGCTCGAAGTGGTGGATGGATTGTTCAAAAGCCACATCAAGGCGGTTAGCGAGCGGATTTTTGCCCGGAAGCCGGGGTTTGTGCTGGGAGCATTTGTCGACAATGCCGGGTTTATCGCGCTGGATGCTGAGCGTGCGGTCTGTTTAAAAGTGGAGACGCATAACCATCCGTCGGCGATTGAGCCTTATGCAGGTGCCAACACCGGGCTAGGCGGGGTGATCCGGGACATTCTGGGAGCTGGCAAAGGGGCGAAGCCGATTGCGTCGATGGATGTTTTTTGTTTTGGACCACCGGACACACGTCAGGAAAGTTTGAAGGCGAAAGATGTGATTCACCCGTTGGGGGTGATGCGCGGGGTGGTGCGTGGGGTGCGGGATTATGGCAACCGGATGGGTATTCCCACGGTTAACGGGGCCATTCAGTTTGATCCTGCGTACACGTACAATCCGTTGGTATTTTGTGGGACGGCGGGGGTGATTCCTCGCGCGGACATTGACAAAGCGATGCGGGCCGGGCTGCAGATTGTGGCGGTTGGGGCGCGGACCGGGCGTGATGGATTGAAGGGAGCGACTTTTTCCAGCGTGAGTCTGACGGCGGACAGTCATGCTGAAGACCAGAGTGCGGTGCAAATTGGCAATCCGATTGAGGAGAAAAAAGCCAGCGATTTGATTCTGCATGCGCGGGCGGAAGGATTGATTGTTTTTCTGACCGATTGTGGCGCTGGGGGTTTTTCCAGTGCGGCTGGCGAGATGCTCAGCGAAGTCGGGGGTGAGTTATTTTTGGAGCGGGCGCCGCTCAAGGAGGCAGGG
>JALRGB010000296.1 GCA_023253575.1 Verrucomicrobiales bacterium | reverse complement strand
GGGGTTGAGTGGCGAAGCGAGGGCGTCATCGGGCAATTACCGCCGGTATCGTGTGATTGCGGGCCGTCGGTTTGGTCATTTGATTGATCCGCGGACGGGAGAGCCGGCGTGTACCGAGGTGGAGGGGGTGACGTGCATTGCTCAGCGGTGCGTGACGGCGGGTTTGTTTTCGCAGACGGCTTTTATTCTTGGGGTGGATGCGGGGCTGCGGCTGATGGAGGCGCAGAGTGGGGTGGAGGGAGTGGTGCAGTCCCCGGGGCGGTTGTGGCGCACGCGTGATTTTTATCGTTATGAACTACCAAATCCTGTTTAAATATTTTTGTATCGCCTGGGTGACTGCGGCGGCTGCGGTAGCCGGCGTGAATCCGGGGGATGTTTTTCCTGATCCGTCGGCGCATGGCGTCGTTGGCAAGTTGCCGGCGGTGAAGGGTAAAGTGGTGTTGTATGATTTTTGGGCCTCGTGGTGTGCTCCTTGTCGGGCGGCCCTGCCGGGGTATGAAAAGCTGTATCAACAATTTCACGCGCAGGGTTTTGAGGTGATCGCCATTGGTACCGACACGGATGCGGCGGCGGCGAAGGCTTTTGTGGGCAAGTTGAAGCTTTCTTTTCCGGTGGTAGCGGACACTGGTCAGAAGCATGTGGAGCTGGTGGCTCCTCCCACCATGCCGACCGCGTATCTCGTCGGGCGGGACGGTAAGGTGGTCTCAGTGCATACGGGTTTTCACGGGGCTAAGTCATTAAAAAAACTGGAAGCCGCCATTACGGCCGCCTTGAAATAGCCCCTGTCCCATCTCCGGCTTATGATCATGAATCGTCTTCTGTGCGCTCTTCTGTGTGGCTTTTTTTCGCTGGGCGCCGGCGCCTGTGCTCGCGTCAAACCATGGGAGCGCGGGCAGCTGGCCCGGCCGGTGATGGACCCTTCGCGGGACACATTGGGCGTGGCCATGGCCCGGCATATGTATTTCAGCCGCGAGGCGGCCTCCGGAGGGGAAGGTGTCGGGGGCGGCGGTTGCGGATGTAATTAAATGATCAGTGAAATGATCCGCGGTTTCAGTGAAACGAAATCCGCCGCCCCCACCGCTGATTCCTGAGCGGCGGGCTGGGTCTATGGCTTTTTTCCCAAATTTTTATTATGAATGCTGAAATTTCTGGTTTTTTTCGTTCTTTGCGGTGGCGGGAAGTGCCGCATTACATCACCGGTTTCCTGACGCTGTTCGGGTCGCGGCAGGCTGTCTTGAAACCTTGTGCCGGCCTTCTCGTGAACAGCGGCGCATGGCAGGGCCTACTCAAATGCGTGGTGCCGGCCGGCGTCACCCTGGTTGGTACTCACAGCCTCTCCGGCGCCACCACCGAAGTCGCTCCCGTCAATGGATCGAAAAACCCGGCCACTGGTTCTATTAACACGCCGTTTTCATGGTTTTTTTCCACTCAGGGGGCGCAACGGGCCAAATCCTACACGGTGTCCTCTCTGCCTGCGGGATTGACCTACACCTACGGTTCGCCCGTTTCGTCCATTACGGGACGGCCCACGGTGGCTGGATCGTTTAACATCACCATCAAGGGCTGGCAAAATAGCAACCGCACCGGGGCTTCGACGCCGGTTTATACGTTGAAGTTGAATGTCGCGGCGCCTCCGCCGGTGATCACTGAGGTGTCGACAGGCGGTGTTTTTGGCGCGGGAGCTTCCGTCAATTTGTCGGTGACGGCGACGGGTGACGGGCTGACCTTCACTTCCTCTTGCCGAGCAGGCCTGAACTCACCCTGATCCTCCATTTGGAGAGGACGCATGGTCTGG
>JALRGB010000275.1 GCA_023253575.1 Verrucomicrobiales bacterium | reverse complement strand
GAGTGGCCGCGGGCGCCAAGGGCCTCGATGACGCCGTTGACTCCCTCTTCGAGAACCGAGAGTGAAGCGTGCTGCACGATGGCGACGCGCTTGACCTGTTCGCCTTGGTTTAAGCGTCCCGCGTTGGGACGCCCGGGGTTTCGTGCCTTGCGGTCGGTGTAGAGGAGGACTCCAGCTGCGAGAGCGATCAGGAGCAGCCCGAGGGTGAGCCGTTTAAGTGTTTCCGGCATGGCCGCACGGGTGAAAAGAGCGCTTGGGCAGGGAGCAGGCCGGTTACGGCTGGTAGGTCCGCTGGCGGGCCAGCAGGTAAGAATCGAGTTCCGCTTGGTCGCGGAAGACAGTCATGTCCGGAAGATTGCCCATGATGTTGAACACTTCCTGGATTTGAGGCTGCAGGTTGACGAATGATGTCTGACCGCAATGAAGCTTCTGTTTTTTGACGGCCATGAAGAATAGGCGAATGCCGGAGCTGGTGACATATTTCAAGCCGGTCAGATCGAAAATCAGCTGATCTGGCTTGGCCGCGATCAACGGCATCAGGCGAACTTCCAATGAAGAAACCGTCGCATTATCAAGGTTTCCGTCGAGTGCGATGGTAGTTTCGGTCTGGCCGGTCGGGGTGGTCTTTTGACGGCTGTTGATGGTCAGCGTGCTCATGATTGATGAATTGGGGTATGGTGGTGAAGGTGAGGGTGCGTTGCAGGCAAGAATTGGAGCGTCTGGCGGCTCAGGTCAACCTTTTGCGCAGGGTGACGCGGTTGTTTCCATCGATCCGCGCGTAAGCGAAATCGTCGGACATCTGGCGAAGGAGGTGCAGGCCGAGGCCGCCAATTGGGCGGTCTTCCACCGGTAGGGTGGTGTCGGGAGCTGTCTGGGCGAGTGGATCAAAGGGGTTTCCGTCGTCGATCACAGTGATGACTAGTTCTTTGTCAAGTCGTTCCATCTCAACTGTGATCAAGTGAACGCTGTCATCTGAGTAGCCGTATTTGATACAATTAGTAGCCAATTCCTCAATGGCGAGGTTGGCCAGATAAGCGGCGCCCGGAGCGACTTCGTGATGATCGAGCCATGCGGTAGCGGTATCGTTGGCGGCGGGAATGTCGTCCAAAGAATTGCGAAGCTGGAGCGTGAGGCGGTCGTCCATGGTTAAAAAAGGATGCGCACGATGGAGAAATCGTCATCGAGCGGACCCGGGCCGTTCAGTTCCCTCACCCACGATTCCAAGCGGTCGAGGCCTTCTGGGTGGGCTCCGTGTTCCTGCATGAACGAGGTAAACTCGTCGAATTCGAGCATTCGTCCGTCCTGACAGGTGATTTCGTAGCAGCCGTCGCAGAGGACGAGCAGGCGCGATCCTGGTGGAACGTCGCAGGTTTGGGAATTGTAGACCAGATCATCCATGGCGCCGACGATCAATCCTGGGACACGCAGGCGATGGCAGGTTTGTCCGCCCGCTCCATCTGGAACTAAGAGCAACGAGGGTGGATGTCCGCCACTGGCGTGCCGCAGCGTGCGGGTCGGCGCATGGTAAACTCCATACCAAATGGTGAAATACATGTTGTTCTGCTTCTCCATCGGGAAGGCCGTATTGAGAGCGGAAAGGACAGCCCCGGGATCGCGGAAATCGGTTTTAGGCAGGGATCCGGACCGGATGACATTGATGGCGGTCACGGAGAGCAGGGAAGCGCCGACCCCGTGGCCGCACACATCCAGCAGGTAGATGGCGAAGTGTTCGTCATCGATCCAATGGTAGCCGAAAGCGTCCCCTCCGAGTTCGGTGGAGGGAGTGTATTTCCAGTCGATGGGCAGCGGCACCTCCGATGGCTCCGGCAGAATGGAGCGGACGTAGTGGGCGGCTTCCGCCAGTTCGCCGTCGAGGCGGTTTTTGGTCTCCTCGATGGTTTGTAGGTATCGCTGCTCGGCGTCTCGCAT
>JALRGB010000204.1 GCA_023253575.1 Verrucomicrobiales bacterium | reverse complement strand
CGCTACCACATCGGCCGTGGCTTCGCTCTGATGTCCGAAGCCGTCGAATATGCTGAGACGTTGAACCGGCAGCGCTGGCCATCGTTCGATTGGATCAAGGAGCCGACCGAAGCGTTTCTGGCGTTTCGCGACTGACCAGACGGCAATCATCCTCTTCCCGGGGAAGGTAGGAGATCCGACACGCACGGCATTATTGGATGGGATGCGCGTTGGATAAATGTTGGATAAACGTTGGATTAAATTTGGATTAAATGGCTTCTTTTTGGTGCATTTGACCACCATTTCGTTCATCTCAGTGCAATCCTGCTTTTCTTCGTAAAACACTGATTTTCAGTGGTTAAAACTGGCGCACCCGGCAGGATTCGAACCTGCGACCGGCGGATTAGAAATCCGCTGCTCTATCCACTGAGCTACGGGTGCTTTTTGTTTTGGGTGACGTGCGGCTTTTCGCCTGAGTCACTTCGCTCGGCTTGCCATTGGTATGATCGCATTTTTACCCTCTGGCGCCAACCTGATTTTGATCTGATGGCGACCACCGCTGACCCTTGGTTTCTGCCCAAGTTCAGTGAAGACACGCCCCTACGGACAACGATGAGTATGCGCTTGTGTCGGCCCGAGGCAAGTTGACATGGCGAAGTGTCAAAACGGCGGTGCTCGCCATGGCTCGCCACGAAGCGTGCGGGGCCCCCTCCGATAACCCAGAGGCGAGACCCACTCTCGGCTGCCAGTCGGTGACAAAACAGACACCGTAAAGGTGGCGGTGAGTTTGGAATGGTCAACTTTACTGGGGTACGGTAGATGGTTTTGGATCCTTGGTACCGCTGTCGCCGGTCTCCACTTCGGTTTATTTACCCACACCTTCATGGCCACCTCCAAGAAAACTCAATCGGTTGTTCATCCTGCGGTGCGCAGTGTCGCGGCGTCGGGTTCGCAAAAAGTCAAAGTGGCGGTCAGTGATATTGACGGTGTTTTGCGGGGCAAGTACCTGCACACGGGCAAATTCTTGAGTGCGACGGCGCCTGGGGCGGACGGCGGTTTCGGATTTTGTGATGTGGTCTTGGGGTGGGATGTGATGGACAACCCGTATGATAACACCACGGCCACTGGATGGCAGCATGGATTTCCGGACGCGCTCGTACGGATCGACCTCAACACATCGCGGCAGGTGCCATGGGATGGGGGGGTGCCATTTTTTCTCGGCGAGTTTGTCAACGCCGACGGTACGGCTCATGCGCAGTGTCCGCGGCAAGCGCTGCGACGAGTGCTGAAGCGCGCGGAAAAAATGGGGTTTCAGGTGATGACGGGCATGGAATTTGAGTGGTTTAACTTTTTAGAAACACCCCAAAGCTGGGCCGCGAAAAAGGGCGTGGGACCGGAACCACTGACCCCCGGCATGTTTGGATATTCGCTGCTGCGGATGAACCAAAACCGACAGTTTCTCAATGCCCTCATGGATCAGATGGCAGGTTTTGGTGTGCCGCTCGAAGGACTGCATACCGAGACCGGCCCGGGTGTCTACGAGGCCGCCATCGGGTTCAGCGAGGCTCTGGAACAGGCGGATCGCGCGATTTTATTCAAAGCCGGCACCAAAGAAATTGCCGCCGGCTTTGGCATCATGCCGAGCTTCATGGCCAAGCCCAACCAGACGCTCCCGGGCTGCAGCGGACATATCCATCAAAGCCTCTCCGACGGCACAACCAATGTCTTTTATGACGCGAAAAACCCGCGCCGCATGAGCCGATTGTTCGAAAGCTATCTGGCCGGCCAGGTGGCGGCCATGATGGATTTTGGGCCCATGATCTGGCCGACCATCAACAGCTACAAACGCTTAGTCGACGGTTTCTGGGCGCCCACCAAACCGACGTGGGGCCTAGACAACCGCACCGCCAGCTTCCGCGTGATAGCGAACAATCCCAAAGCGGCGCGCCTTGAGACACGTTGCCCTGGGGCGGACGTCAATCCCTATCTGGCCATGGCTGCCGTGATTGCCGCCGGCCTGCACGGAGTGGAAAACAACCTAAAACTCACCACTCCACCGATCACCGGAACGAATGTAGGAGGTGAATCGGTCCCACGCGCTCCTCGCACCCTGATTGAGACCACCCGAGTGTTCGAGAAATCGGCCATCGCCCGCGACTGGCTGGGCGATGGTTTTGTTGATCATTTTGCCGCGACCCGGGACTGGGAGTGGCGCCAATGGTTAGACGGTGTCACTGACTGGGAGATGAAGCGGTATTTTGAAATCATTTAACGACGGCACACATGACGACGATCGATTTTTCTTTTCCGACGGCCATCCGGTTTGGGGCGGGGGCCCGCCGGCTAGTGGCTTCGCATTTAGTGGAAGCTGGATATCGGCGACCGCTGGTGGTGACGGACCGTGGATTGCAGGCGTTGCCGATGATGGCTGAATTTCTCACGCATCTGACTGGGCTGGAGGTCTCGGTCTTTGCGGGAGTTTTTGGCAATCCGACCTGCCGGCAGGTGATGGACGGTGCGGCTGCGTATCGGGCGCATCAGGCCGACTGCGTGATTGGTTTTGGCGGCGGTGCGGCGCTCGACGTAGCCAAGGTGGTGGGCGTAGCGGCCACGCATGAAGGTGACATTTTGGAGTATGTCTGGGACCATCCGCAGGTGCGCCCCATCACTCGTGCCCTGCCCTATTTTGTGGCGCTACCGACCACGGCGGGCACCGGCTCCGAGGTGGGTCGATCCAGTGTGTTAAGCGAGAATGACTCACACTTAAAGCGAGTCGTTTTCAGCCCGAAAATCCTCGCTAAAATGGTTTTTGCCGACCCCGATCTCACTCTGGGTCTGCCCGCTGGCATCACCGCCGCCACCGGCATGGACGCCCTCACCCACAATATTGAAAGTTATCTTTCATCCGCTTATCATCCGTTGTGTGATGGTATCGCGCTCGAGGGCGCACGCCTCGCGGCGGCGGCACTGACCACGGCCGTCCATGAGCCGAACCACCGACAGGCCCGCAGCGATATGATGATGGCCTCGCTGATGGGGGGCGTCGCTTTCCAGAAAGACCTCGGGGCCGTCCACTCGTGCGCCCATGCGTTGAGCGCCGTCTGCGACCTCCACCACGGTCTGGCCAACGCCTTGATGATCGACACCGTGATGGCTTGGAATAGGGAAGCGGCACTGGCCAAGTTCGACGAACTGGCGCACGTCTGCCGGGTGGACGGCGGCGGTCAGGCCATGGTGCCATGGCTCCGGCAGCTCAAAGCCGACATTGGCCTCACTGGAGGACTGGCCCAGCACGGGGTCCGCTCCGATCACATGACGCGATTGGTGGACATCGCGATGGCCGATCCCTGCCACCGGACAAACCCGCGCCCCTGCACGGCGGCCGACTTCGAGATGTTTTTCCAGCAGGCGCTGTAGCTACCCCCCGGAGACACGTTGATTTTTTCCCGAGGAGACACGGTGACGGCGACCCAACCACGTTTGAAAATCGGCATCAGCGCCTGTTTTCTCTATCCCGATCCAGCTCGCACGGCGTTTGCGACCAAAACGTTGCAGTATATTGAGCAATCGATGGCTCACTGGATCATGGCGGGCGGGGCGGTACCGGTGATGATTCCTTCGCCGTCCGACGAGGCGGCGGGTGGTGGGGTGGAGGTGGCCTGTTATGCGGAATGGCTGGACGGGCTGGTGCTGCACGGCGGAGCGGACGTTTGGCCGGGCAGTTATGGCGAAACGCCGCTGGAGGAACGCTGGAGCGGCGACCGCCTTCGCGACGCCTACGAAGCCGCCTTAGTGAAAGCATTTGTGGCGGCGGGCAAGCCGGTCTTTGGCGTATGCCGCGGGCTCCAGATGATCAATGTCGCCTTTGGCGGCACCTTGCTGCAGGACATTGCCACCCAGCGGCCGGAAGCCTTGGTCCACCGCGATGCGGAGGCGTATGACCGTCATTTCCACGAAGTAGAAATGGTGCCTGGATCGCGACTGGAGACGTTACTGGCCGGCGCCGGCAGCCGCACCATCAACAGCATTCATCATCAGGGCATCAAGGATTTAGCGCCGGGATTTGTCGTGGAAGCCCGCTGTCCTGATGACGGCATGATCGAGGCCATCCGTGGCCCCGGTCCCAGCTATGTGGCGGCCGTGCAGTGGCACCCTGAATTCCGTCGCCCCGAGCTCGACCCGATGGACGACACCCCACTCCTCGTAGACTTTCTCGCCGCCGCCCAAGCCGTGAAAAACACCGGCCTCTCACCGTCATGATCCCACTCTCGATTTATAACCCCGCCACCAACGCGCTCCTCACCGAAGTGCCCGCCGACGACGCCTCGGCCGTCGCCATCAAGGCAGCAGCGGCACGCGCGGCGCAGCCAGACTGGCAGGCCCAGCCGCTGGCCACGCGCAAAGACTGCCTCGCCCGATTCCGCACCGCGGTGGCCACAGAGGTCGAGACCCTGGCCGCCATCATGACCAGCGAGACAGGCAAACCCATCACCATGGCGCGCCGTGAACTCAACGGCCTGCTGGAACGCATCGATTTTTTCCTCAACGAGGTGGATGCCGTGATGCTGACCCGCACGGTCTTTGACGAAGGCGGCATGACCGAGCAGATCCAGCCACTGCCTCTCGGGGTGGTGGCCAATATTTCGGCATGGAACTACCCGTGGTTTACGAGTGGAAATGTGCTGGTGCCGGCACTGCTCACTGGCAACGCGGTCTTGTTCAAACCCTCGGAATTTGCCACGCTCTCAGGACTGGCCATGACCCGTCTGCTGCACGAAGCAGGCGTGCCCAAGGACGTGCTCATCGCCGTCGTGGGTGGAGCCGCCACCGGTGAAGCCCTCGTGGCCCAGAAAATTGATGGCCTGTTTTTCACTGGTTCGCACGCCACTGGCGTCGGCTTGGCCCGAACCGTCGGATCGCGCCTGATCAAGCTGCAACTGGAACTCGGCGGTAAAGACCCGGTCTATGTGTGCGATGACGCTGACCCCGCATCCGCCGCCGCCGCCCTCGCCGATGGCGCCATGTACAACACCGGCCAAAGCTGCTGCTCCGTCGAACGCCTCTATGTACACGAAAAAATCTATGAGGCCTTTGTGTCCGCATTCGTCGCCACCGTGAAATCGTTTCAAACCGGCGACCCAACATCGGCCGACACCTACATCGGCGCCATCACTCGGGCGCCGCAGCTCGACGTCCTGCAAGCGCAAGTGGACGATGCCGTCGCGAAAGGAGGCACCCTGCTCATGGGCGGCCATCGTGGCCCCGGGCCCGGCAACTGGTTCGAACCCACGGTGCTCAGCCATGTCGATCATAGCATGCTATTGATGCGCGAAGAAACTTTCGGACCGCTCATCGGCATCCAAGCGGTCGGAAGCGACGCCGAAGCCGTCGAGTTAATGAATGATACGCGCTACGGCCTGACCGCCGGCGTGTTCACTCGCGACAAAACTCGCGCCCGGTCGATTCTTTCCAAAGTGAAGGCAGGCACCGTCTACTGGAACTGCTGTGACCGCGTCAGCCCGCGCCTGCCCTGGAGCGGATACGGTGACTCTGGCCTCGGCCTCACCCTCTCCACCGCTGGCATCGAGACGTTCACGCGGCCCAAAGCATGGCATGAACGCCAGCCATAACCACGGTCCTTCCGACTCGCCCGAACCGCAGAAACACCATGGCCGCAACCCCGCCCCGCTACAAGCCATGCGAGCAGACGCTGTGAACAAACCACGCGCAGGCCACGAACAAGCCACAAGCAGAAACCAGCTGACCATCGGCGCCCACCGGCGGCCTCATTCCACCGCAAAGAGTGAATAACTCATTGACTGTTCTCGCAATCCCCGAGTATCAACGCCCAGCCTGTTCATGTGATGAACGCGGCTCGTTAAAAATTTCCACCCTGTACAGGACACCGGCATGATGACACGACCAGCAGTCAAACCCGCGACCGCGATTGAACCATCCACCGAGGATGCCCGCGTCCTCGAAAGCATGGGCTACACGCAGGAGCTCTCGCGCACCCTGAATCCGTTTTCGAATTTTGCGGTATCGTTCTCTATCATCTGCATTTTGTCGGGCGGCATCAACTCCATCCACCAGAGTATTTCCGGGGTGGGTGGTGCGGGCATCGGCATCGGTTGGCTGGTCGGCAGTTTTATCAGTCTTCTTTTTGCGCTGGCCATGGCTCAAATCGGATCGGCTTTTCCGACGGCCGGCGCGCTGTACCATTGGAGTTCGATTCTCGGTGGCCGGGGGTGGGGGTGGCTGACGGCGTGGCTCAATCTGACCGGCCTGGTCACGGTGCTGGGCGCGATCAACGTCGGCACGTTTTATTTCTTCATGGGTGCGTTTGGTTCCTCTCTGGGGTGGGAGCCGACCTTTGCCGTGCAGGCGGCTTTTGTGACCGGCATCACGGCGCTGCAGGCGTTGATCAATCATTTGGGCATCAAGCTGACGGCCCGGCTGACCGACTTTAGCGGGTATTTGATTTTTGGCACGGCGATGGCACTGACGGTGACCCTGCTGGCGTGCGCACCCGACTGGGATCTGTCACGTCTGGTCACTTTCAAGAACTACAGCGGGGAGGCGGGCGGCGGCGTCTGGCCCGAGACCTCGAACATGTGGTTGCTCTTTGGCCTTGGGCTTTTGCTGCCGATCTACACAATCACTGGCTTCGATGGGGCCGCCCACACGGCAGAAGAAACAAAAAATGCCTCGCGCTTCGTTCCCAAGAGTATTGTCAGCTCGGTGCTGTGGTCCGCTTTGTTCGGTTATGTCATGCTGAGTGCGTTTGTCATCGCCATCCCTGACATGGATAAGGCCGCGCTGTTGGGGGGCGGTGTCTTCTTTGGGACGATGGACGCGGTAGTTCCCGCCACCCTCAAACAGTTTTTGTATGGCGCGATTCTCGTCTCCCAGCTGCTGTGCGGACTGGCCACCGTGACATCCGCCTCGCGCATGATGTTTGCCTTTGCCCGCGACGGCGGCCTGCCGGCCTCCGGCGCACTGAAAAAAGTGCATGCCTTCTGGCGCACTCCAGTGACGTCGATTTGGACGGCCGCCCTGATCTCAGTGCTGTTTACGCTCTACACTCCCGTTTACACCACCATCGTCTCGGTGACGGTCATCTTCATCTTCATCTCCTACAGCATGCCGGCCATGGCCGGTGGCTTGGCCTACGGGAGCCGGTGGACCTTGATGGGGCCGTGGGACATGGGACGCATTTTCCGACCGCTGGCCTTACTCGTGTCGCTCGTCACCGTATTCATCGTCTTCCTCGGCATTCAACCGCCCAATGACGCGGCTCTGCACGTGACTCTCGGCTTCCTCGTGCTCACGGCCATCATTTGGTTCGGCTTTGAACGGCGCCGCTTCCAAGGCCCGCCCGTCGCTAGTCTCACGAAAGAAGGCGATTCATAACTTCCAGTCCCTCGCAAAAACATGGATTAAAAGAGCCCCATGAAATTCGCGATTTGCAACGAAACCTGGCAACAACCCGGAGCCCCCCGCCCGGCTCACGACGGTTTGCGCGCTGATGAATGGGCCCGGACGTGTGACGCCATCGCCGCCACCGGCTACACCGGAGTCGAAATCGCTCCGTTTACGCTGATCGATAACCCCCGTGACTTGACCGAAGCCGAAGCCGTCCAATGCGGAGCCATCGCGCGTGCCGCCGGGCTCGACGTCGTCGGCCTCCACTGGCTCCTCGTCCAACCGCCCGGCCTGCACTTGACCACCCCCGACGCCATCGTCCGTCAGACCACGGCGGAATTTGCCAGTCATCTCGCCCGCCTCTGCGCGGCCATGGGCGGTAAGGTCATGGTCTGGGGCAGCCCGAAACAACGCAGCCTCGATCCCACATGGTCCTCGGATGACGCCGCCGCCCGCGCCGCCGATGTCCTCCACCAGATCTGCGACGTAGCAGGTCCGCTCGGCGTCGATATCGCCCTCGAGCCGCTGGGTCGCGCCGAAACAAATTTCCTCACCACCGCCGAGGAAACCATTCGCCTGATCCACCGCGTCGACCACCCCGCCTGCCGCCTGCATCTCGATGTGAAGGCGATGAGCGATGAACCGCACTCCATCCCCGACATCATCCGCGCCAGCCGTGACCACATGGTTCATTTTCATGCCAATGATCCGAACCGGCGCGGTCCCGGTATGGGCGAGGTCCGCTACGAACCCATCATCGCCGCTCTCCGCGAGATCGAGTATCAAGGATGGTTGTCTGTCGAAGTCTTCGATTACACGCCTGACGCCGAGACCATCGC
>JALRGB010000104.1 GCA_023253575.1 Verrucomicrobiales bacterium | reverse complement strand
CCATCCATTCGTTGATGACGACTGGCAGTGGGGCTCCGGGTCCAGTGTTGGTGACTGTGATGGTGTCGAGGGCGGAGGGAAGTGGAGATCCATGGCGGTCGACTCCCTGCACGGTGAGTGCGGTGGCTCCGGAGGCGAGGGGCACGGCGACCGACCATGCGGTACGGCTAGTCCAAGTGACCGGGAGGGTGACCCCGTTGATTTGAAGCGTGTGTACTAGGAGGTTGCCAGTGCCGGCCAAGGTGACTGGGCTGCTGCCAGTCGTCAGGTTGTTACCGCTGTTGGTCGTGATGGCAAACGGTGTGGCGGGCGGGACGGCGGCGTTCACTTGGCTGGTGACGAAAGCTTGGCGCTGGCCGATGAAGGCGAGGTGGCTGCTGAATGGCTGGCCGGGAAGCAGCTGGCCAAAGTGGTTGGCCCACCGGGACATGTAGCGGGTGTTGTAAGTAGTGGCCATGATGTCGAGCAGATGCGCATAATAAGTACGGGCGTGGGCGGGCACGGCGATGATTTTAGCGAGGTCGCCATTGGAAATCAGCCCGCGGCCCGCGTCATAGAAGGCATCCATGTCGTGGGGGAAATACAGCATGCGGCCGTCGCTTGGGCGGACGTAGAACTGCACATTATGTTGCGATCCATCGCCGCCGTAACTGTCGCCTGCGCCGGTCAGTACGTTGACGGCATGACCGCGCAGCCACTGGTCGACGTCGAGCCGGGTGGTGATCTGACTGGTGAAGGTGGTGCCGCTGGTAGCCAGCCATTTGCAGAACGGGATGACGCCGCTAAAATCATCGCGGTCTTCGTTGTTTTTAACAAGGAAAGTCCATCGATAGTTTTCCTTGTCGTTGCTGCGCGCTCCTAGGTTGCCGAGGGCTCCGAGGCTGGTGCCTACCACGGAATCAGGTGCCGGCAATTTGTTGCCTTCGGGCGAGCCGTTGTCAGTAGCATTGAGTTGATAGACGAGCTCGTATTCGAAGACCGATCCATCGCCGCCATTTTCATACTGGTCGTTGAGGAATACGTTGGTGTAGCGGCCGAGCTGGAGTTCAGCGGAGCCGGTGTGTTCGCGTTTGGGCGCGATGATGTGGATGAGGTCGTGATATTTGGTGGGCACGCCGCCGCAGTGATTGAGCATCTGGTGGGCGAGCATTTCGCGTTGGCCGAAGCCGGTGCTTTCTGACCGGTCGATGGCGATGCTGCGGTGTACGCCGCGGAACAATTGTTCGGAATGAAATCCGACGTTGAAGCCGAGTCGTTCGGAGGTAGTGCGGCTGTGTTCACTGCCTTTGAGGCGCAGTCCGACGTCGTAGTAAGTTTCGCGTTCGTTGGAGACGACGGTGGCGCCTGTCCGCTGGTTACTCATCAGGTTGACGGTGGCGTGCATGTTGGCGGCTTCGCTGGCTAGGGCGATGAGGCGCATGTTGTGCAACCCGCCAGACCGTGCCAGTCCGTCATCGACTTGGTACAAAGCGCGCGACTGTGCGCCTGCGGCGGGGAAGGAGGTGGTCGCGCCGCGGCTGTCCGTGGCCTCGATGTAAAATTGCACGATGGTGCCGGCGGTCCGGCCTGGGAGCACGGCGTTGAACTGGGTGGGGGTGGCGGCTTCGGTCATCATGGGCTGGCTGCTCCAGCTGCCGCCGTCGGGACGGGACCAGAGAGTGACGCTGGCGACGCGGTCAGGGTCACTGGCGCTGACACTGACGGTGACTGGGGTCAAGGCGGCGGGCACGGCGGGTTCGTGGCGCAGGGCGGTGAATGTCGGTCCGCTATTTTGGGTCCATGCGGTATTTGTCGTGCCGGGGGTGCCCGTTTGGGGTCGGTCGTCGAGGATGGTGGTTCGGGCCAGCCGGTTGAAATAGAGTCGGGTATTCAGCTGACGTGAGCCGCTGATCCATTTGGCGCGGTAAGAAATGCGGTAGACCCGGCCGTTGGCCACGCTGCGGTTGCCGGCCAGCGTGGTCTCGACATGATTGCTCATATGGTCGGTACTGCCGGTGGCCACTAATCGCAGAACTTTGTTGCCGGGTTGGTCTGGGTCGTCAATGACGGTGCCGCCGTGGTTGCCCAGCAGTCGCCATTTTGAGGCGCCCGCGGAGAAATTTCCGTTTTGCAGCATCTGAATGGCTGTTGTCGCCGGGGCCTCGACCACGCTGATGTCGTCGAGCAGGACTTCTCCTTTGTCCAGCAGGCCTAGCACAAACTCTTTCCATTGACCGTCTGGTCCGACGGCACTGGCGGCGGCGGTTCCTTCGTAGACGTAGGATTTCCACGATGCGCGGCTGCTTTCGTCGCTGGCGGCCCAGTTTTCGCCTGCGTCCAGACTGGCGCGCGGATCACGGAGTTCCAGACTGCTCCCTCCGCCGTCTGGCGTCTCCGGCCATCGCCCGTCGTCAAAGTAGTTTACGGTGGCGGCCGGGTTGCCAATGGCGTCCCGCAGCATGATCCGCTCGCCGTTGCGTGACAACGTGCCGCCAAACGGCCCAATGACCGTGATGGCCGGAAATTTCGAGCGCAAGGCCGCTGGATCAGCCGCCACCACGAGATGACTGCCGCCAGCGATCTGCGTGCCAGCGGGAAAGGTGTAGCTGATGCCTTCATCGAACCGCCATCCGGTTAAATCCACGGAGTTTGCTGACTTGTTGAATAGTTCGATCCATTGTTCGGGATTCTCGCTGTAGGCGACTGCGGGTTCGGTGCCGGTGGCGGGTTGGGCCAGCGTGGGCGGCCCATGATACATGATTTCGTTGATTGTGATTTCATCCTGCAGGCGGACGAGGTTGGGGCTTCCGATGGTGGCGCTGGCGGGGATCAGCAGTGGACCGGTGCCGTCTGGCCACCGAGCGCGGCCGTCGGTCCGGACGGTGGCGGCATCCGCGACGGCGGTGGCTCCAGGCCGGAGGAGAAAGAGGGTGTCGCCGGTGACAGCTTGGAATTCGGGAATGGTTTCGTGGACGGCGCGCAATCCTCCCGGTGGCAGTAGCTGGGCGGGCAGGAGGAAGTCAGCGTCGGCCGAGACGCCGGTGCGGCGGAGGATAAACCCACCTGTTTCGACAGCGGTGGCGCCGCGGTTGATCAACTCGATCTGCAGCGGGCCGGCTCCAGAGGCGGTTAGTTCATTAATGACCACCGAGTCTGGAGTCACGGCCTCTAGGCCGGTGGGCGTGATGGATGCGCTCAGGCCAGCGCCAAAAACCATGCCGGGATCGGGGGTGGTGGCCTGATGGACTTCCACGGCGAGCACGTTTTGGCCGGTGATGAGTGCGGTTGAGGGCAGCAAGATGCCAGTGAGCCATGGGGTGTCACCGACGGGAGTGAGGGCGAGCGTGGTGTGGTTGACCGGGCCGGCTGGCAGGTTGTGACGGTAGACTTCCGTGCCGTTGAGCCAGACTACGGCGCCGTCGTCCACGGCGAGGTCGAGTTTCAGGGTGGTTCGTGACGGCTGGTCGGAAAAAGTGAAGGCGTGTCGGAAATAGTAGGTCGCCGGGCCCGTCGGGAGCTCGGTCGTCCGCAGAGCATCACTGGTGGCAAGACGGCCGTCGCCGCTGAAATAAACCGCATTTTCAGACCCTGAAAAATTGAGCGGCGACTTTGTCGAGTTCGCCAGCTCGGCAATCTGGGATGCCTCCAGCGGGGTGCTCCATACCGCCACATCATCAAGGCTGCCATTCATGAACCCGCCGCCATCAAAAGCCCAGGCCCCAATGGTCAGCGGCACCGCCGGGCCGTTGCTGAGCGGTCCTCCCACCGCGGTACCCTGCACGACGCCATCCAGATAAAGCGTGCTGCCTTCCGGTGAGAAAGTAACCGCCACATGCCTCCAGCCCGTGCCCACGCTCGTGGTCCCGGTAATCAGGACCGGCGCCGGTCCGCCAGACTGGCGCCAGACGAGCTTGGCCGTGGCAGGATTCGAGGTGCTGAGCGAGAGAATGCTGTCGGAAAAGAGACCGTTGCCTTGACGGGAGAGAATGGCTCCAAACCCGCCGCAACAATCGGCATCCTGCGCGCCGGCATTCCATTTGGCCCACAAACTGATGGTTCCGGAAGTCGCCGCATTGAGGCCACCGCCGCCAGGAACCTCGACATACTGCGAGGCACCGCTGAAGGCCAGTGCTCCGCCGACTGTTCCAGTGCGATCCGCCGTCGGCGAAACACTACCGCTCAACGTGCCGCTGGTCCCGCGCAGGGCGGTCGCATTGCCATTCAATGGCCAATACGATACCAAAGTAGCCGCGTTTTCACCAGGCCACGAGCGGTCGTCGAATGACGGATCCTTCCAACTCGCGCCCGGATCCACTCCGCTGGCCTCGTGCCGCCACAGGGCATCCAGAGGAATTAACATTCGGGAAACCACCGATGTTTCAGGAAAATTGCGACTTCCCGGGGTGCCTCCGATGACCACGCTAGAAGTCCAGTTTTCCGCGAGGGTGCTGCGAGTATTGGGATCGCGTTTGGCGAGTGTCGCTCCCGAGCCGTCGGCGGCGATGGGCCATGGACTGGTGTCGCCATACGCCAGCTGATCCATCAGCCGGTAGTTGCGGTCGCGGAGTTCGATGGTATCGCCGCCATTGGCGAGCTGGCCGGTGAATGGTCCCAGCACGCCCGTCAGCCCGCTGGCCGCTTGCAAACCGGCTGGATTGGCGGCGATCAGTACGTGGCCGCGACCGGGAATGATCGTGCCTTCAGGAAATTCGTAGCTCGCCCCATCGACGAGCTTCCAGGCCGAGAGATCGATGTCGATCGCCATCTGGTTGTGCAGTTCGATCCACTCGC
>JALRGB010000122.1 GCA_023253575.1 Verrucomicrobiales bacterium | reverse complement strand
CTCTGCAGCCGCTGCTTCTCGGTCTCCGCTTGCCGCCGCGATTCATCACACGCCAGCACATCGTCAATCAAAGCCGCCACCGCCGCCCCGCCCGCACGGGCAGTCAAACGGTCTTTCACTTCTTGCGGGTTCTCGCGAATCAGCCGGATATCAAGCATAAGTCGTCCACTCTGGCGCATCTTCGGCCGCCGGCAATCACAGAGACACCCGCATCATCGCCATCATCGCCATCATCGCCCACCGTCAACGCAACCCGTCAACCGCCGCTTCCATCCGCGCCATCGTCACGTCCCGACTCACCACCGCATCACCCAACGCCCGCAACACCACAAATCGCACCGCTCCCGCCATGAACTTCTTATCCCTCGATAACTTCGCCATAACGTCCGCCGTCGTAATCGAGGCCGGCAACCGCAACGGCAACTCATAGCGTCGCAACAGCGCGATCACTTTTTCAGAAGCTCCCGCATCCAGCCCCACCACGTCCTCCGATATCCGTAAAGCCGCCACTATCCCCAAGGAAATAGCTTCTCCATGAAGCAGTTGTCCATATCCAGCACTGGCCTCAATCCCGTGCCCAATCGTGTGGCCAAAATTTAACAACGCCCGCAGCCCAGCCGTCTCATGCTCGTCCGCCGCCACAATCGCCGCCTTGATCGCCACATTCCGCGCCACCAGCGCCACCAACGCCTCCGTCCGCCCACCCACCTCCGCTCCCGCCAACCGCTCAATCAATTCCATCATCGCTTCATCCCGAATCGCCGCATGCTTGATAATCTCCGCAAATCCCTCGTTGTACTCCCGCCTAGGCAAGGTGCCCAATGTGTCCACATCCGCCAAAACCAGCCGCGGTTGATGAAAACACCCCAATAAGTTTTTCCCCTCCGGCGTATTCACCCCGGTCTTGCCCCCCACCGAGCTGTCCACTACCGACACCACCGTCGTCGGAATCTGCACATACGGAATGCCTCGAAAGAAAATCGACGCCGCAAATCCCGCCAAATCACCGACCACGCCACCTCCCAACGCCACCAGAAAACTCGTGCGATCCATCCCCGCCCGGATCATGTGTCGGCAGACATCCTCCACACATACCATCGACTTCGATGGCTCACCCGCAGCCACCGTGATCAAAACCGGCTCAAAACCCGACCGCCGCAGCGAGGTCAGCACCCGCTCACCATACAACCGCCCCACCGTCGAGTCAGTCACCACCGCACAGACCCGCGCCTCCGGTAACACCCGCCGCACTTGCTCCCCCACCCGATCCATCAGATCGGAACCAACCAGCACAGCATAACTGCGCTCACTCAAGTGAACTGGAACTTCGGTCATGAAAAAAAAGCGTGAAGAATAGAGGCCGCCACTAAGTCAGGCGTGGCGTCGGCATCGAGGCAAACGGTTTTCAACCACTTCTCGCGACGAAACCAGGTCAACTGCCGCTTCGCATACCGCCGCGTTGCCAACTGCATGGCCGCCACCACCTCGTCCCGGGAAAGTGTACCCGCCCGATACGCGCTGATTTCACGCCAGCCAATCGCCTTCTCCACCGTCAATGACACCGCCCGCCCGCCCCCAGCCTCCACCGACCCAGCCAACGCCGCCACTTCGTCCACAACCCCGGCCTCAAACATCGCCACCACCCGGCGGTCAATCCGCCGGTACAATTCCTCGCGCTCCCACGTCAGCATCACCCCATGCAAACCCTCCGGATCCGGCCCCCGCCAAGCCGACCGCCCCTCTGACGCCGGCCGCCCCGTGAGTAAACAAATCTCCAACGCCCGGTCCACATACCGTGGGTTCGCCAAATTCATGGTCTCCGCCCCCACCGGATCCAACTCCCGCAATTGCTCAATCTTCTCTTCCAACGGACGCCCCGCCAGCGCAGCCCGCACCGTCTCATCCGAGGGCAAATCAGATAATCCATGCGTCAATGCCTTGATATACAATCCACTACCTCCCACCACAAAAGCCGGCACTCCCCGCGCCGCCAATTCAGCCAACACCCGCCGCGCCATCACCGCATACCGCGCCGCATCACATGTCTCTCCCACCTCCAATACCCCATACAAATGATGCGGTACCTTCGCACGGTCCAACGCACTCGGCGCCGCCGTCAAAATCTCCAGCCCACGATACAATTGGAAAGCATCCGCATTCACAATCTCCGCCCCGCAATCCGCCGCCACCTGCATCGCCAAGGCACTCTTTCCCGCCCCCGTCGGCCCCGTAAAATAAAATACCTCGCCCACCACGGTCGCATCCTCCTCAGCAACACCCCCCTCCCCAGAATCCGTCAACATCATATCCATCGCCATACGTTCAATTCCTCCCTCTGGCACAACCTCGATTCTGTTCACCCACCGCTTTAAACCCCAGGAAAAAGGCGCGCCTCAATCCCCGCACAAAAAGCGTGAATCAACACTTTGTGCGCCTCCTGAATCCTCGCCGTCTCCGGTCCCGCCACCACAAACTCAATCTCCGCGACCCCGCGCGCCACTCCCCCGTCCCGCCCCAATAACGCAATCGTCCGGACCCCGCGCTCCCGCGCCACCCGCAACGCCGCCACCACATTCGCCGAATTTCCACTGGTCGTAATCGCCACTAAAACATCCCCCGCCTGCCCCAACCCTTCCACCTGCCTCGAAAAAATATGCTCAAAACCATAGTCGTTCCCCGTCGCCGTCAGAAAACCACCGTCCTGCGCCAAACTGATCGCCGGTAAGGACGCCCGATCATTGATAAATCGACACAATAACTCCGTCGTAAAATGCCCGCTGTCCGCCGCACTCCCGCCATTGCCACACGCCAAAATCTTCCTCCCCCCACCCAAAGCCGCCGCCATCACATCACACGCCGCCTCATACGCCGCCTCATGAAGCCGTAAGGACTCCACCGCCGCTACACAACCCGTGATATGACTCATCAACATCGACATCCCCCACCATGCCCCACACCACGCCCGCGAGCAATCACACTCTGCAGGCCCCACCCCTCCAGCCGTAAAGTATCACTTCATTCGTAAAAATCACTTGCAGGCCGCCAGAATGATGTAAGATAACCACTCCGCTCTCGCGGTTCACACATGACCTCATCGTCTAGCGGCTAGGACACCGCCCTTTCACGGCAGTAACCGGGGTTCGATTCCCCGTGAGGTCGCCATTTTCATAATCAACGCGTTATGAGTTTGGTAATGTTAAAATAAAATTGCGACGGCATCAGATCGCATTTGTTTTTTCTCGAGTACTCAATCGTACTTTTTTAGTGCGCAGTTTTTTGCGGCACGACCGGACCAAAACAGGAATAAGAATCGGTCCGCACGCGAGCAACGCCCTGAGGGCTCACGATTCAGGAGGAGCTCTTCGTCATGTACGAGTGCTTTCGCCATGGAATGCCGAGGGGCGTCTTGGATCCAAGGCGAGAAGGATCGGCGGCTCACGCGTACGGACGCATCGACGGCCGGTCCCGGCGGCTCAAAGGGAGCAGCACCAAAAGTGCCGCCGCCCGCCTCGCCCGCCCATGGATACGGGCGGCATGGTTCCTCGCCCGCCGGCTCCAGGGTACGGGCGGCCGGCTCCATTGGCCGGATGATATGCGGAGCGCCTGGAGTCAGGGTTCTGGCAGTTTTGGCAGTGACATATAAAGAAAAATTTCGGTCTCGTTGGTTTTCCGTTGACGATCTTCATGCGAATTTCATCAAATCGTGATCAATGCGCTTCAACCCCTCCCATCGAACGCGGTTCCTGATTGGACTGATGCTTTGCGTCGGTGCCACCGGGTTCTGGGTATGGAAAACGAGGACTCAAGGAAATGATGGTGACCCGGCGCTCGCAAGATTAGCCGCGAGCGCAGTAGGAGTAGATGCTCGTCCGTCGCCTGAGGGCCGGCCGCCTTCCACGAGCCGGCCCGGCAATGCGGAGCCCCGCGCCGTGCAGGAAGCGCGCGCCGAGTTGGAGGAGGTGCGTCAGACATTGGCGGCGGCGCAGGCCATTGCGCTGGAGGGTGTGCCTGAAACCGATCACCCAGCGGCACTGGCGCGTTTCGCGCAGTCGCATGCGAGCTCCTTGGCGGCCCTTTCCGAGTTGGAATCGCGTCTTCGTGATCCACAGTTCAATCCAGCGGTCGAGGCTCCGCTGCCCGGATTGGCAGCGGCTCAAGTTCAGTTCGAAGCCGTCCGCCAGCTAATCCAGAACGAGGGACTCAGCCTGGAAGAAGCCGAAGCACAGCTCGCTGCGAAACCGCCGCAATGACTCTCCGACCAGGTTCTTTCCGCCGGCCCTGACCCATTTGCGTTTTACCCCGTTCGCCTCTTCCCATTCCCATTCCCATGCCCCTGCCGCCCTCCTGCAAACCCTCGTTCCTAAACTCAGGAAGATTCCTTTTCTCCACTCACTGCTGCGTGAGGTTTCTCACTCTCGTCTTGGCCGCCGCGGTTCCCGAGCTCCAAGCGACACTGTCGCTGCAAACTTTCGAGAGCCCTCCGCCGCAAGGATTACCGCTCGCGTATTGGTCCGCCACCGGAGGGGCCCCACTGACCTTTACCAATCTCGACAGCGCCACCGGCGAACGCTGCCTCTTGGTGCCGGCACCGGTTGGCACCTCCACCCCCGAGGTGAGCCTGCCAACCATCCTTCTGGGGGAAGATCCGGGGTTTTGTGACTTGTGGATCAAGCCGGTTTCGCGAACCCTAGCGCTGACTGCCGGCGGTCAGCCTGCCGAGGCCAGCGGCGTCCTATATCTCGATGGCGCCCAATTCCTCTTCCAGCGCCAGGCGAATCGCTTCTCGATCTTGGCCCACACCCGAGATGCGGCTTCTCAGCCGCTCTGGCAGCGGCTCGGAGGATTTGCCGGCACGCCGGTCGATTACGAAATCGAAGACACCGGCGGCCGTGGCAAAGACTGGCTGCGCCTGACGATTCGTCGCGATCTCCTGGAGCAGACGTACGACGTGTGGATCAACGGGCGGTTGGCTGCCATCGATTTCGCCTTGAACCGGGTGGCAGGCGCCATGGAATTCCGGCTCACCCACCGCGCGACCGCTACGCCCGCCGATGGCGTGCTTGCTCCCATGCTACTGGATGATGTCCAGGCCTCAGCTAACCATCCACTCTACGCCGACACTGACCGCGATGCCATGCCGGACGCCTGGGAATCGGCCTACGATGCGTATTTTCCCCCAATTGCCCCAATCATGGCCGACCGCCACGAAGACAATGGCTCGATGGGGGATCAAGATGGAGTGGTGAAAATCGTCGAATATTTTTATGGCAGCCGTCCTAATGCTTCCGACAGCGATCTTGATGGCCTCCCCGATCTGGTTGAAATCCAGCACGGTCTGAACCCGGGATCGAAACTTGATGCCCTGCTGGACAAAGATGGTGATGGGTTTTCCAACCTCGCTGAACATCAGGGCCAGGGAAATGCTCAGATCAGCCTGCCTCCGGCGGGACCGCTCACCAACGTGGTCTACGTAAAGGCGGATCACCAGGGGACCCAGAACGGGGAGTATGCCACGCCCTACAAGACGTTGTCCGCCGCGCTGCAATCGCCCTCACTGGCTTCGGGCGGCCGCATCGTCCTACGGGGTGAAGGAGGGATTCTCCTGGCATCGGGCAATGGAGGGCTCACGCTCACCCGGCCGGTCACACTCGTCGGCGTGAACATGGCGCAGATTGGGCTGCAATCGTCTGTGGCATTCGCCACGGTCAGCATCCCCACGGTCTCAGCCAGTCCAGTCCTCGTGTGCGAAAACATCATTTTCGAGAGCTGCCGGGGTGACGACGGCGGGGCGTTCCGCATTGTCGCCACTCCCGCGGAAGTGGTTCTCCGCAATTGCCGCTTCACCGGGTGTATCGCTACGGATGACGGGGGTGCCATCTACGCTCATGGGGCAAAACTCACCCTGGAGGATTGTTGGTTTTATTATTGCTGGGCCAGTGGCGAGGGAGGGGCGGTGCATGCGGAGGGTGATTCCCGGCTCACTCTCCGGCGGACCTATTTTCAGAACTCGACATCCGTCACAGATGGCGGAGCGGTCAGCCTGCGCGGCGCCACTTCTGTTGCGGCCCAAATCGAAAACTGCGTCTTCCAATCCAATAGCGCCCAACGCGGAGGTGCATTGGCCGCGGTGGATGGAGCGGACGCCACGGTGCTTCAATCCACTTTTTCCGCCAATGCGGCGAGTCTTGCGGGTTTGGGTGGCGGGATGTATGGCGCTTCGACCGCCACTCTCCTCACCGCCAAGGGCTGCATATTTTGGGGAAACACGGCCAATGGAGCCACGCAACCGCATCTCGCAGGAGGGTCGCAGATAGTCAGCTACTCCACGTTCTCCGGGTGGACCTCCACCCTCGGCCCCGCCGGCACCGGCAACAACGGCACCGATCCGCTCTTTCGCATTGGCACGTTGGTCCCTTCCTCCACGGCGATGCTGGATTCCTCCGATCCGGCATTCAACTCCACGACCGATTTCCTGAACAGCTCGCGCTGGGATGCTCCCGGGGGGACTGTGGGAACGTTGGCAGATCGCGGAGCGTTTGAAAAGCAGCCGGACACCGACGCCGATGGCATGTCCGACGATTGGGAAACGCGTTACACGCTGAACACGTTGAATGCGTCGGACGCCAACAGTGACGCCGACCAGGACGGCTACTCGAATTTGGAGGAGTTTCAGGCGAAGACCGATCCGCGTAACGATTATTCCCTCACCGCTCCGGTGGTGTTCGTTAATCCCACCACCGGCAACGATTGGCATCCGGGTCCCACTCCTCCTGCCGGCACGGTGAGCACCAGCCAGCAAGGGAGCCGCTCTTACCCGTTTAAATCGATCCGCCGCGCCATCCTCGCCTGCGCCAATGGACGCCGCATTGTCCTGATGGACGGGACCTACTCCGGCGCCGTCAATACCGTGCTCAAGCGCAGCGAATCGTGGACCTGGACGCCGCATCTCGCTTCCACCGCGATCACCTCATCGCTGTCGCTGGACACCAAAACGATCCGCGGACTCAATGGCGCGGGCCGCGTCACCCTGGACGCGGGTGGTTATACGCGACTCTTCGATCTCGACCTCTCCTCCGGGGCCACCCTGACACTGCAAAACCTCACCCTCCGTCGGGGATACGCCGGGGCGTCCGTGGCCGGTCTCGGCGGCGCCATCCGAGTAAGTGGCAGCGCTGGCTCAGGCTCCCTCACCATGACCGGATGCGTGCTCTCGAGCAACTCCGCGACCACGGCAGGCGGCGCTTTGCACGTGACGGGAGCCGGCGTTTACCTGACCAAATGCACGTTTTCTGCCAATGATGCCCCGAAAGGAGGCGCGGTCGCCTTGGCACAATTGGCGCCCGCTGGGTCTTCCGCTTACAGCTCCGCTTCCATCACAGGATGCCGCTTCGCCTATAACCTGGCTGCAGCCACAACCACTACCGACGGCCTCGGCGGGGCCATCAGCGTGGAAGCCAGTTACTTTTCCATCGGCACCACCAGGTTCGATCGCAACAGCGCGGGTCGTCACGGCGGAGCCATTGCCCTGCTTTCCCACAGTGGGTACTATCCTCCAGGGATCAATTCGGGTACCGTGTTCGCTTCCAATACCGCTGCCGCACGTGGAGGCGCCTTGTACGTAACCAACGCGAACGTTCGCGTTTTTGGAGCGAGTTTTGAAGGTAACAGCGCAGGCACCAGCGGCGCCTCGGGTGAGGGAGGTGCTGTTTTCTTGGCCCACCCGTCGACCACTACCTTCACATCGGCAGGATATTCCTCGCTTGTCCCGGAGTTGGCCTCCACAAGGTTTTCCAAGAACTCGGTTGGCTCGCGGGGAGGAGCCGTCGCCATGGTCGACGTTTCCGCACTGCTGACCAATTGCGCCTTCACCGAAAACCAAGCTGCCTCGGCGGCCGGCGAGGGAGGGGGCATTTCTGTTAGCTGGGAAACCGCGGCCAATGGATCGCCGAGTACCCCATACTTCTTCCCGGCACCTAAGATCATTCACTGCACGCTGGCCAGAAATTCTTCGCCCCTCGGCTCGGGTATTTTGGCCGCCCCCTTGGCCAACCCCTGGATCATAAACAGTATAATTGGCGACGGATTCGCCTCCCCGGCAGTTCCCCGGATACTCGGTCCTCGCCAGCTCTGGGGGTCACTCATCGAACTTCCGGACGCCTTGGACTCTACCGAAGCCAACTTCAGCACACGACACAACATCGTCTCTACTATCGCCCTTGCCTTCGATTGGCTCCATCTCACCTCCCCCACTCCCGCCACGGGCGGCGTCGAACCCAGTGCCTCGGTAGTTTACACTCGCCCCTATGCCGACATCGACGGCGAAACACGTCCGGCTGCTGCCGCCGGTCAGTTCACGCTGGTCCGCGGCGCCGACCATTTCCTCGACTCCGATAACGACACTCTCCCGGACTGGTTCGAGAAACTTGGGATCGACTATTCATCACTCGATGCCATCACCGGACTCGCCCACCTCGCGCCTCTCAGCACCGCCCTCGCCCAGCCAACCGCTAATCCGACCAACAATCCGGATGCCGATTTCTATACTCTCTCCCGCGAGTTGCACAGCGGTGGCCGGCCGGACATGACAGAATCCTACATTCTCGGTCGCGATTCCGATGGCGACGGTCTCTCCGATGTTTACGAAGGGGGGGATCCAGGCCTGAATTGGCGCGACCCCGACGTCAATGAGGACGGTGTTCCCGACGGCTGGGCCATACGCTATTTTGGCGTAATCGACTTTGACCCGAACGGCGACGATGACGGCGACGGCCTTACCAACGGTCAGGAGGCTGCCGCCGGTTTAAACCCATCCCTTGCCGACTCCGATAACGATGGGATGGCAGACGCGGACGATTTCGATCAAGATGGAGTTCCGGACGACCTCGAAGCCGTCCCCACCGAGACAGCGTTCACGTTCGCCAGAACCCCGGAATCGCGCTACATCACCATTCCACTGGCTGGACGTCCCATGGACCTGTCGGATAAAGGACTTGTTCTGCTTCATGTGGAGGGAGAACTGCCAAGGGTCTGGTCAGCCGGCCGATATTGGAGCCCGCCACTTCAACCGACTGGAACCATCGGTGTTTACTATGACCGGCTGGATTCCATCGCGATCAGCGACTACATCGATCCGACGGCGCCTGCCAATACCATCGGAACCGTGGTTCTTGGAGCCACCGAGACCGCCACCAGTGGGCAGTCTTCCTGGTTTGCAAGCATGGGAAATAGCCTTCCCCCGGACGAGCACATCAATACCTTGAGTTCTGCCTACTGGCCTCTGAGCCTTCCGGCTCCCGGCGCGCCGCCGTATCCCGAAGTCAGCCAGACAACCACGGTTCCCTCACTCATGGTGGCCACGGGCTATTTCGGGGGCTTTCCGCGCCGTCGTGTCAATACACTCACAGAAGGCCAATACTTTACCACCGACTACCGCCCGCAGTTCCTCGATGTTCAGGGCAGGGCCTACGGCAGGGAACTGGGCGGCGGACTCAGCGTACCAACCTCCGGCGTCGACAAATTCCGGTACACCCTCAACATGGTCGAGTGGCCCACGGTCCGCGGAACACCCACCTACCGCACTGACGTGCTGCCCTCAAGGATAAACCCCCTCAAAGACGAGCGCTTCTCCGGCTACCACTACGGCGGATTGCCTTCTGTGAATCCGCCTGAGGCCGGCTGGCTGACCACCCAGCCCCACCTCCAACGCTCCCACCACTTCGTGAGTCAAAAGGGGCGCAGAATCGTCGCCCTCGACCGAATCAATGCCGACCCCACCGAGGAGGCCGGCACCCCTCCGCAAATCGCCTACGAACTCTTCGCCGAAAATGGCTTCCCTTACCAGCCAATCACCGTTCCCATGCGCGCCTCATCCTATGGAGGCCTGCGCAGTCCCGCCATTTCCCTCATCGGCATCACCGACATGCCGCTGGCCGAACCACCATCCCTCGCCGGACCCATTCCCCCGTACCCCAATGGGCCCATGCTCTACGGTCACCACTACGACCACGCACCCGGCGAATCGGTCCGAGCCATCTGGATGCTCTCAGGTCAGCAATGGGTTCAGAAATCCCTCCCCACCAACCGCCCAGAAACCACCCCACCCCCAGGCGACGGCCTCATCACCGCCAATAGCCGCGGCGAATTTTTCACCCACCAACACATCTGGCGCAATAACCATTGGACCCCGCTCCCGGACATCACCTCAACGGATATTTCATCGTACATCCCATTTAAAACCAATGCGGCAGGCCACATCCTCCTGATCGACAGGGTCACGGCAACTGCGGCGGCATTCCTTATGCCGGTGGATGTAGAGCTGCTTACCAGGGACACAGTCACGGGAGAAGTTTCAACTTTAAATGGGACAGTAGCTGAATCTCTCCCGGTTCCCGAGACCAACATCACAGTCAACAGTGCGTCCATCGTTGGGAATAATCTGCGGGTGCAGGTTACCTGTGAGGTTCACGATCCACTGTCTGAATTGCCAGGTGTCGACCCGATCGACAATGTGCATTTCCTCATTGATGGCAATTCAGTCGGTGCTGCCGCTATCAACAGCCCTGCTCAACCGGCAACCATTTGGCAGGCACGCACCCGCAAGGCCACCATTCAACAGACACTGGAGATCCCCGCATCCACCGGCGTCCACACCGTGGTTGTCAGAACCGACAAGAATGCTGCAGGAAACTATGGTTCCGCGTCCGCCTATGTGACCGTCGTCAAAAATGAGCGTCCGGCTCAGACGGTTGCAGTCTCCCTGCGTCCCCAGCTTTCCTTTAGCGGCCTGCTTTCTGGCAGCGTAGCCGATACCGTCACGGTCTTGTTCCCGGGCCAATCTCCCGCAAACTTGACGGAAACAGGACCCTCCACCCTCATTTTCAGTGGGAATGCCATGATCTCCGGAACCAGCAAGTCCGTTGAACTTCGTCTCAAGAATCCCGCGCCATTCACCAGCTCCGCCCTCGACTCCGTTGGAGCCATTCTTACCATTCATGGAGTCGGCGGTGATTGTTATGGCGGCTGGTGGCGGGAAACCGCTTTGGCGTCCAGGCAGTTTGCATCAGTCGATTTCTACATTGCCGACGAATCGGCCAGTCAGTTGGCCGTGGCGGATATACGGAATTCCGACATCACTTCGCAAGGTTATATGGAGCCCTTTGTGGTGCGGTTCGGCGCATCCTCCATGCTTCAGCAATCTCTTCAGCCAGCGGGCTTCCTGAAATTGACGCTCAACGGCCAGGAAGTTTCCCTGGTGGAAAAGGCCGGATTCCCCGTCGGTTCTCCCTCTGGAGGACTCTTTGTTGCCGACGGCAACCAGCCCCGTTTGTTCGCCCTTTTGCGGCAGGCGGAAGGCACATCCCTCACGCCTACTGGAGCTGTCTCCCAAGGCAAGCTCCTCCTCGAGTTGCGCAACCGTGCCGATGATACCGTCTTATGGTCTCAGGATCACAGCGTCACCACAGCACCGCCTGCGATATTGAATGCCGCTCCGCCAGGGAGCGGGCTCATGGCTGCCGCGCCTCCCTCGGTGGGCACTGAACAGGCCCTCACCAATGCTGAATTTGAAGAGCAGATGTATGCCGCCTTCGAGGTGTTCTTCCAGGACTACGGCCAGCGGCTCCTGAATGCCGCCCGTAATGCGCCTGTCAGCGCCACAATAAAACTGGAATCCATTTGGCTCGATTTTGATAATTGGGACATCGATGATTTCACGGATGGGGCATATCAGGCCGGAAAACGCCCCATTATCAGAATCGACCGTGCCGATTTGAAGAGTCCGGTGAAAGCCGCCCAGGCACTGTATGAGGCGCTCTACGATCTTTTTCACAGCTGGGAGACATCACTTATCATCCAGGGGAAATCCCCCAGTCCAGAAGATCCGGGTGGACTGAGTGAGGAGGACGCGGCCATCCAGTATCAATTGACGCAGGGCCAGTATATCATCATGGCGGATGCCTTGGGAGACGCCGCCTTCGCCATAGAGACCGGCATCTCAATCCTCTCCCCGGCAACTGGAGTTGTGCTGGGCTTGGGACATGTCGCAGTGGCGTGGGAGGATGGCGACGCCGCCTCTGCAACGGCGCAAGCCGCCCTCCTCGCCTTCCCCTTCGCCGCCAAATGGGCCGTAAAGACAAGCAAGCCGCTCATCATCAAACTGGGAAGATTCGGCGATGACGCAGCCGAGGAACTGGTTTTCCCCGTGGGCGAATCCACCCAGTTGATGGGCGACGTGCTCCGCACCTATGCCAAGGATGGTCGCATCGCCGCCATGAGGGAATTGCGGCCGTTAATTGAGAACGGAAGCATCCCAATGGGCTGGATTGATGACATGTATGAAGATATGGGATGGTTCAGAACGCCGGAGAAACACCCTAAAGGCGCAGATCGAGAGATACTAAAGGAAGGTCTGACAAAACGCTACGGAAAGAAACCAACCGGCACCGAAGGCCAACATGACTTGGCCGTGGGAACGCATAGATTTGATAATCGGGAAATCGACCTGACCAAAGAGTTTCTCAAAAGAGGACTTGATCCGAACGATGGGGAATATTGGGGGAGATGGATGAAGGCAGAAGTCCACAAAGCCATTCACGCTAACAATCCAAATGCAGGTATCGCGAAAAGCGGTGTCGGAAATGGCGGAGGACCATTTAACTATGAGTGGTGGGCCTTCTTTGATCAAAACCCGCAGGCTACTACTGGCGAGGTCCTTGCCTTGCTCGAGGATTTGGTGGACGCTACGACAGAGCCTCCTCCCATTAGGACCGCATGGGATGTGCAATGGCCAATTCCTCTTCCCGTGACGCAGCCATAATCTCCTCGTGCACCCAACTAGCCATGCGAAATGCGTTTGATCACCCCTTGTTGGCTTTTTTTTACATCACAGGCGACACAAATCCCGACCATGCTGAGACTCATTATTCTCCTCGCTTGAGCGTCAGCCTAGGCGGCGAAACCAAAAGGGGGTGTCCTGTTTGCGGAAATCCTAACATTCCAATGGTTTCCGATTTTTCTGGATCCCGCGTCAATTTGGGAAGTTCTGACGCCAAATTTTTCCCTGATGTCCTGGGATCCCCAGGATATTTACTGGTCAGCGTGCAGGTAAAAAATGATCTCAAAGAGGCTAGTGTCCAAGGCTATCGTGCCCATCGCGTGCCGGTTTCTCCCGGCTTTGACTTTGCGCTCAAGGGACAGCCCATTCCGCCGTATTATCTGTTGGAAATCACCGGACGCTTTGATTTGGACCGCCGCCGGTTTGACAATTTCGAGGGGCAGCTTTGCCCGAAGTGCCATATCTGGTTGCCAACGAAAGGCAGTAAATTCCGGTATGGGGAAAAAAATCTGTTTCCGCTACTGGAGTCGTGGAATGGCGGAGATTTTCTGGTTCAGGGGAACATTCATTCCGGGGCGCTCTATTGCACAAAAAAAGTGGCGGATTTGGCGAGGGCCAAAAACTGGACCGGCTTCGGCATCAAGGTCATGAGTTGGGGTTGCCCCGAAGGAGGGCGGGCGGACCTGCGTTTTCCGGACTGGTATGAGGACCTCCGCAGGAAAGTGTTGGAGGCATTTCCCATCATCAACGGCGAGATCCACTCCCCTCTCGACGAGCTGCGAAAGCGCAAAGAGGAAGGAATAGCTTGGCCATATCCTCCTCCCTTGGAATGAAAAATGGTGCCTAGGGCGTGTCGATTTATTGACGGCGGATGCAATCAAGTGAGCAGGAACGTGTTGCGAAAGCAAGGAAGGTTGAGGCGAGCTTTTCGTACCGGATGGCCACACGGCGCCAGTATTTGATTCGCTGGAAGATGTTTTCAACCAAATGTATCCGTCCGGGGAAGCACCCTGTGGTGCTTGGCGTCAATGGCGCGGGAGTTGCTCAGGCCGCGGGCAGGGCGAGGCGCGGGGAAGCCGCGCTGCCTGCCTGGAGTTTGGCGAAGGCACCCAGAGTGAGAGTGGCAGCGAGATAGACTCTACCGAAGGAGAGCCCGCAGGGTGGCCGCGGCCGCGGCCATCAAACTACCATGATCTACCTCCACCTCCTCGATCGCCCAGGCGCAGGCGCCCCC
>JALRGB010000072.1 GCA_023253575.1 Verrucomicrobiales bacterium | reverse complement strand
ACTTGGGCGAGGGCATGGACGCCGGTGTCGGTGCGGCCGGAGGAATGGACTCGGACCAAGCTGCCGTCGGGGCTGGGACCGCCGATGGCGGCTACGGCGGCCTCGACGGCATCTTGGATGGTGGGGCGTCCGCGTTGACTTTGCCATCCAGCGAAGGGGCGTCCGTCATACGCGAGGGTGAGCTTGAGTCGCATGGGAAATGGGTGTCGTATAGAGGCGATCGGGGAGGTGACTGAGAGTGGTGGGTTCCGGAGAGTCTGGGACCGTCATGACACAGTGGCCATCCTGCACTCGCAACCTTGATTTTTTCACTTGATGACCCGACTTGCCTTGTTTGATCTCGACGGCACGCTGCTAGCGCATGACACGCAGCTGTTGTTTTGCCAGTTTGTTTTGCGTCAGCATGGACTGAGGCGGTTTTTTCTCCCGTTGGCGGCGGCTTTGGCGCCGGCTGGGCTGGCGGGGGTGTTGGAGGCGCGGGAGCTGAAGCGGGTTTTTTTGAGTTATCTTTGGCTGATGCCGCGGGAGCGATTGGAGGCGCATGCGCGCACCTTTGCTGAGACCGTGGTGCCACCGTTGTTGTTTCCCGAAGTGCGGGCTGAGGTGGAGCGGCACCGGTGTGCGGGGCGGGTATTGGTATTGAATTCTGCCAGTCCGGAATTTTATGTGGCGGAGATCGGCCGGGTGCTGGGATTTGACTATAGTTTTGGCACGCGGGTGGTGGTGGAGGCGAGGCAGCCGTTTATTGCTGAGATTGACGGGGAGAACAACAAGCATGCGGCGAAGCTGCCGCCGATGGAGCGGGCAGGATTGTTGCCGTGTGATGCGGGCGATTCGTGGGCTTATTCGGACAGCTCGGCGGATTTGCCGATGCTGCATTTGGTGAAGAATGCGGTGTGTATTAATCCGGGGCGGCACTTGACGGCGGTGGCGGCGGCGGAGTCATGGCAAGTTTTGCGGCCGGCGCGTCCATGGCAGGGGCGACCGGGGCAGGCGATGGTGGTATTGCGCCAGCTGCTGGGGTTATGACGACGGCTTTGGTGGGGGTTTTAGCGGAGGGCGGCGGGCACTTGATCGACGATTTTTTTGATTTCATCGGCGGCATTTTTGTCGGCGATGAGCAGGGCATCGGCGGTTTGGACGACGATGAGGTTGTTGACTCCGAGCAGGGCGATCTGGGTCGGTTGGTTGGAGAAGACGATGTTGTCGTGGGAGCGGAGTTGGGACAGAGTGCCTTTGACGGCATTCCCGGCGGCATCGGTTGGCAGGTATTTGGCGACGCTGAGCCATGAGCCGACGTCATCCCAGTCGAAGGTGGCTTCGAGGTTGATGACGCGCTGGGCGTGTTCCATGAGGGCGTAATCGATGGAGATGCGCGGCAGCTGGCCGAACTGGGCGTGGATCGTTGTGGTCAGCTCCGGGCTGGTGCGCAGATCGTGAACGAAGCTGGCGAGGGCTGGCTGGCAGCGGGTGAGTTCGGCGAGGACGGTGGGCACGCTCCAGACAAACATTCCGGCATTCCAAACGAAGCTCCCGGTGCGCAAAAACTCCTCGGCGAGTTCTGGATTAGGTTTTTCGCGAAACCGGACGACCTCGTAAGCGGCCAGACTGCTGGGCAGGCCGGGGAGGCGGGCTTGGGTGCCGCGTTCTATGTAGCCATATCCTGGGCAGGCCCAAGTGGGTTTGATGCCGATGGTGACGAGGGCGGACTCGGTCTGGGCGGTGTGAAAGGCTCCGGAGAGTACGGTTTGGAAGCTGGCGACGTCGTGGATCAGGTGATCGGCGGGGAGGATGGCCATGACGGCCTCTGGATTACGGGCAGCTACCCAGCCGATGCCGAGGGCGGCGGCGGGGGCGGTGTCGCGTTTTTCTGGTTCGGCGAGGATGTTTTCGGCGGGGTGCGCGGGCAGAGTGGCGCGCACTTGGGCTTCTTGTTCGGCGTTGGTGAGGATGAGGATGTTTTCGCGCGGGACGAGGCCGTCGAGGCGGGCCACCGCTTGTTCTAGCAGGGTAGAGTCATCGAAGAGCTGGAGCAGTTGTTTGGGGGTGGCATTGCGGCTGAGGGGCCAGAAGCGGGTGCCGCTTCCTCCGGCGAGGATAACGGCGTAGGCGTTGGAAAGCATGGGTTGTGGGGTCGGGGCAGAGGTTGGAGAAACGGATGGATGAACCGTTTACGCACGATCGAGAGGGAATAAACACCAAACGCGTGGACGAGGTGGGGGTAAAATGTGACGTCCGCGAAGATTTAATATT
>JALRGB010000063.1 GCA_023253575.1 Verrucomicrobiales bacterium | reverse complement strand
GGCCGTTGCGGCGGGCGGACTGGTTTCGCGAGCTTTGGCAGCAAAAGCGCCGTGGGTGGGCGGAGCGGGTGGAGGCGGATCAGGGGGCGGTAGTTTGTTTAGGTGACAGCATCACGCAGGGGTGGGGGGATGACATGGGCGGTGTGTTTGGCGGGCTGAAGGTAGCTAACCGCGGTATTTCCGGGGATACAACGCGTGGCTTACTGGTGCGTTTGCCGGAGGATGTGTTGGCCTTGAAGCCTGCGGCGGTGGTGATTTTGGCGGGGACTAACGATCTTGAGGAGAGGGCGGAGCCGTCGGTGATTGCTGAGAATGTCCGGCTGATTCTAGACGCGCTGCGTGCGGCCAGGGCTGATCTTCCAGTGGTCTTGTGCAAAGTATTTCCGAGTTCAGCGAGCAAGTCGCGTTCTGCGGATCAAATTCAAGCCGTGAATGCGCTTTATGCCGGGCTGGTGAAAGACCGTCCGCATGTGACATTGGTGGAGACATGGAAGCCGTTTGCCGATGCGGCCGGCGATGCTCTACCTGCGGAATTTCCTGATCTTCTGCATCCCAATGCCGCCGGTTATGCCAAATGGGGGCAGGCCCTGCGGCCGATTCTGGCCACGCTCGGACTAGTCGAGACCGAACCCGATGGTTGGCAGCCAGATCCGGGATTTACCAGTCTTTTTAATGGCAAAGACCTCACCGGCTGGACGTTCAAGCAAGGCCCGGCCTTCGATGGCCAGACTCGCAGCAGTGATCAGCGGTATATGGCGCAAAACGGTCGCCTCGTCGTCACCACTCCGTCCTCCGGGAGCGCGTTGGCTCAACTGTGGACCGTCCGCGAATTTCCGCGCGACTTCACCCTGCGCCTCGAATTCCGCGCCACGCCCGATGCCGACAGTGGCGTCTTCCTCCGCGGCCCGCAGCTCCAGTGTCGTGACTACCTGCTGGCCGGACCGTTTAAGGACTTAAAAAATTACCGTCCTCAGGAATGGAATGCACTTGAAGTAGTGGTGACCGGCGATCGAGCTCGCTGCACTTGCAACGGGGAAGTTCTTGATGCCGATTTTCAAGTTCCAGCCACCGGCCCCATCGGTCTGGAGGGAGACCGGGGGCAGATGGAATACCGCCACCTGCAGATCAAGGAACAGTGATCTGCCGTCTTCAGGTCAATTACCCTTGGGTCGGTACCGTGCCGCTGAAGAATACGGTATCACCCTGCTTGATGACAACGCTCTCGCCGGACGGAACGAAATCCAAGAGGATTTCACCTGGTTTGTTGGGCACTGCTTCAAATCGCAGTTTGCCCCGCACTCCATTGTCCGTGGCAGCCAGGACCAAGATGCCGCGAGGCGTGCCGCCCACCACGAGTTCATAGTTTCCGGCCGGTAGGCGCTCAACTTCGACCTCAAATCCCACCGCACCCGCGATGCCAAATTGGATTTCTATGGTGCTGCTCGCTTCAGCAGGTACCCCGGCGGCCGGAGTCAACGCGGTCTGGACCGGCAGGCCCCCGCCATTGTCGTCCGGTGTGACCGGATTGCCTGGATTACCCGGATTACCTAGGTCGTTCGGAAGGGTGGGTGATGCTGGAAGCGTGCCAAAGAAATAGGTGGTAGTGCCGCTCACAATTGCGATCGGACTGCCGCCCACCGGGAAATCGAGCAGTACCTCGCCCGGATCATTCGGCTCAGTGTCGAATTTAATCGAAGCACGGGAGGTGATCCCGGATCCAATCGTCAATGTCCCGCGAACCGCCTCGCCAATGAGAACTTGGTATTCACCGACCGGCAGCAGGTGGACCTCTACCTCAAGCTCGTCCGCCCCTTGGGGGCCAAATTCCACTGCCGCTTCCGCTCGCGATCCCGCCGGGGCGTCAGAGGAACGGGCCAGTACCGTCGTGCCGGCACCTGTCATCAACTGTCCCGGAGTCGGGGTGGGGGTATTCGGAACGATGCCGGCATAATACACAACACCCGCTTTGCGGAGGCTGATCGGAAGTCCAGCCGGATCAAAAGGCAAGGGAAGTTCGTCCGATTTGTTCGGGTTCGTTTCAAATTCCTGTTCGCCTTCTGTACGTTTGCCATCGAGTTCCATGGCCAGCGTTCCCAGCACGGTTCCATCGACAACGATTTCGTAGGCGCCAGCGGCTAGATCGCGGGCATCCACCTCGAGTTCGATTTTACCAGAAGCCATGCGTTGGATTTTGACCCGGGCGCGACTGCCTTTCGGGGCTGCCTCGGTTTCGGTAAGCGAAACTTGGACTTCTAGTTCGTCGTCTTCCTGACGGTGATCGAGGTCGTCTTCGTCCCCCTCGCCATCATTGTCGTCATCATCGTCGTCCCGGTCACGGCGGCTGTCGCCGTCATCGTTGTCTTCGTCAGCATCATCGTTGCGGCGTCCGTCGCCATCGGTGTCATCTTCAGAAGCATCCGTATTGCGACGACCATCGCCGTCAACGTCGTCGTCGTCATCGTCACTTTTACCGTCGCCGTCGATGTCCGTTTCGCTGTCGTCATCATCGTCGAGTCCATCCCCATCAATGTCGTCCTCATCCGCCGAATCATCGTCGATCCCATCCCCATCGATGTCTTTTTCGCTCGATGAGTCATCGTCACGCCGGTCGCCATCTACGTCCGTCTCCGTCGGAGAATCATCCGTGCGCGAATCGCCATCGATGTCTTTCTCCCCTAGCGAATCGTCGGCCAAGCTGTCTCCATCAATGTCCTTGTCCGCCGGGTTGTCATTGTCCAGACGATCCCCAATGTGCCGCCCTGCAAACGGGCCACTCTTGGCAATGCCTCCATCCACATTCTTGTCGAGTGCATTCGGAATACCATCATTGTCAATGTCCGGGTCCACGACATTCGGAACGCCGTCAGCATCCAAGTCAGGGGCGGTGGCCTGCGCCGGAAGGGTCGTTAAAGCAAGTGAGGTGGCGGCAGCCAGCATCAAGGCTCTCGAAAGAGTCCGGGCGGCGGGGCGAAGAAGATGGCGTTTCATGGTATGTAAGTGATCTGGACAGTGGTTGGAATAGGTGCCGTGGGGAGGTTGATATGGAGGGGGGAGGGGTGTTTTGTTTTGTTTTGGTTTGGAGTCGAGACCCCGGAAAGGGCCGTGGGATTGAGAATTTGATTAATTATAAGGCTTATTATAAAAAAGTATATAATTTTTATTATAAATATGCAAAATATATGTCTTTAGCAGCTAATGGGAGGCATAGAATGATCTTTAGTGGCTGATTCTGATGCGGGCAAAGCGGCTGGGCGAGGTTCCGATGGATTGGATGTCTCTGATTTCGACTTGTTTAAGGCCCGGGGTATCGGCATCGCCTTGGAGGTATCCGGGACCGGTGAAGGGGGCTCCTTTGAGGCTTTCGGCGAGGGTGATCCATGGACCGTTCAGGGTGGTGGCGGCTTCGACGATCATGTTGACGTCATTGCGGGTGGGGTCTCGGGTTAGCGTGAGAGAAAGGCGGATGTCATTTTCGTAGGATTTGAGAGTGGCGGCGGGTTCTTGGGCCGCATCGGGTTGGGCGGCCTGGAGTTGCAGGGCGTATTCTTCGAGGAGGGAGAGGCCGTCATGGTCGGGATCGGCCAAGTCAGGCACGGCGGAGGTGCCGAGCTGCTCTAATTTCCATGAGGAAATCGACATGACGGCGGTGAAGCTGGCTCCGATGGTGGTGGACTGATTGACGGTGAAGGTGAGAGGGTTGGCGGTTCCACTGGCGGCTCCGGTCCAGCCGGTGAAGGCGTAACCGGGCGCGGGGATAGCGGTCAGCGTGGCACTGGTGCCGGCTGCATAGGTTCCTCCTGGCGTCAGGCCGGTGATGGTGCCGTTGAGGGTCGGGCTGAGGGTGAGGGTGACCGGGGGAGCTTCATTGCGGAGTCGAAAAGCGGTGCCGCCGCCGTATCGTCCGCCACCGGCGGCGAGCCCGTAGACGAGTCCATCGGGGCCGGCAGCCAGCCCGCCGGTGAAGGTGGCACCGGCCTCCAGCGACTGAACGGCCTGACCGGGAGCGATGCCCGTAGTTCCAGTGAACTCGACCACGGTGGTGAGTCCGGAGCCGGGGGAGTGGCGGAAAATGACGCCGAGTCCAGCCGCGCCGCCGGCGGCTGTCTGGCCGTAGATCATGGAGTCGATGACGGCCAGCGGGCCGGTCGGGGTGTGGCCATTGGTCCCGGAAAATTCAGCGACGACATTCCATGTCCCGGTGGCTGGATCGAGGCGGATCAGCGTGCCGGCGTCGGCGGTGCCTCCGCGCGCAGTAGTTCCGTAGAGGAAGCCGCCGGGTCCTACGACCAATCCGCTGCGCGGGAGGCGCGGTCCGGTGGCGTTGAATTGGGCGAGCGGGGTGAGTATGCCAGCTGGCGAAAAGCGGAATAACGTGCCGGTGTTGGCGGCTCCTCCTTCTTCAGTGACCCCATAATAATTGACGCCGGACAGCACCAGCGGTCCACGGGGGCGGCGGCCGGGGGCTGAGCCGCCGGTGCCAGTAAAAGACAGCAGCCGCGTCCGCACTCCGGTCGATGATATCTTGAAGAGGGTTCCGTGTCCGCTCAGACCGCCATCGCGAGCGGCGCCGAAGAGTTCCTGCCCTGAACCGACGAGCAGAGGGCCCTCGGCCATGGCTCCACCGGTCGAGGTCATCGATGCGGTGAGAGCCAGTCCGTTGGCGGGAGTATATGAAAAGACGGTCCCGCGGCCGGAGGCGCCATCGGAGGACGTCACTCCAAACCATTGGCCTCCGGACGGAGCGAGGGCCCCGACGGGCGTGCCTCCGGAGGACGGCGTAAAGCTAGCGGCTACGGTGGGGGCGGTGGCGGCGCTCATCCGCACCAGCGTTCCGAGACCAGCACGACCACCGGTGGCCATTGGAAAAAGAAATGAGCCTGCGCTTTCCACCACCGGAGCGCCCGAAGGAAAGGAACCAAGGGCCGGAGAAAATCCCGAGAGGGCGGTATATTTCCCCGCGGCATCCACGCGGAAAACCATGCCGGCCTGACCCGGTCCGCCAGCACTGGTCACCCCCATCCACGCGCCCCCAGCGTCCCCGGTCAGACCCGTGCGCGGCACAGCCCCCGGAGCCTCTCCCGATTGTCCCGTTAAATGAGTGACTACGGTATGGGTTCCGCTGGGAGAGATTTTGAAAACCGTGCCAAGCCCGGCATTGCCTCCGGCGGCCGTCACTCCCCACCACTGGCCAGCTGCATCCAGCGACAGATTTCCGACCGGCTGCGAACCGGTCGGATCATCGAAATTCCGCACCACGGTCATGGCCGGGGTCGAGGTCCGGCTGATCTTAAACACGGTACCCAGATCGGCCGTTCCTCCGAATTCAGTGGTTCCGTACAACAATCCATCTGTATGCAGCGCCAGTCCTCCCGCCGGACTCGCTCCCGGACGAAGCCCTCCTGAGCCCGTGAATTCTGCCATCAACGACCACCCTCCCGCGGCCGTCATCTTGTACACAGTCCCAAAACCGCCGGCGCCTCCCGCCGCCGTCACCCCATACAAATCTTGGCCCGCCACCACCAGTGACCCCACGGGCTCAGCGCCACGCACCGCCCCCGACGTCCCCGTAAAAGCCACGAGACTGGTCACCTGCCCGTCCGCCAACATCCGGAAAATCGTGCCCTGCCCAGTCGCCCCGCCCGCCCGCGTCACTCCGTAAAAAATGCCGCCCCCATACGCCGTCAGCCCGCTCGGAATCGATCCCGGAACCGCCCCCGCCGTGCCGCTAAATGACACCAATGACACCACCTCACCCGCAGTCGTTAACTTGAAAACGGTACCAAACTCATGCGCCCCGCCGCCACCCGTCACCCCATACAATGTTCCATCCCCTCCGTCCACCAAACCCGCGTCCGGGGATGCCCCGTCTACCCCGGAAAAGGAGAAAACCGTGGTCATCACCCCATCCGGCATCACCCGAAAAACCGTCCCCATCCCATGCGCCCCGCCACTCACCGTCGTCCCATACCACGCCCCATCCGCCCCCTTG
>JALRGB010000733.1 GCA_023253575.1 Verrucomicrobiales bacterium | reverse complement strand
GGGTTCCACGCATTCGGATTAAATCCAGAAATCGTCAAACTCATCGGATAATCACCCCGGATAATCGACTCCGCCGCCCCCTCGTTGCCCACTTCAAACCACGCCCCGTTGTCGAGCGAAAACTCCAGCACCCCGCCATCCAACCCTTCTTGCAACGCATATCGATGCCAGAAACTCAGTTTCAAACTGGCCGCCCCAGCCGGAATATCGATGGTTTCGCTCGTCAATGTGTCGATCACACGCGCCGCCGGCCCCGGCGCCAACCACGATGAAGGTGGACTGTGGCTCTGGGTGTCGACCACACTCCACTGGGTCAATCCCACAGTCGTCTCGGCCGTCCACCCGGAAATGGGCGTATCAAAATTTTGCCCCCAGAGGGTGCCGACCACCGCAAATCCAGCCGAAAGCATACCCGTCAAACCGTCAGGATTGGTCACGGTCACATTCCATAACCCCGGAGCCAGTCCCGTCACATCCAGCGTGCACTCGATGGCCTCCGAGTTCAAAGTCACCACCACCCCCGACACCCGGGGCTGCCCGGTCCGAGTCAGACTGACAGTCGCCCCAGCCTGAAAGGAGGATCCATACAGCGTCAGATTGACCACGCCCGATTCACCATCGCCCGGACTGACCGCAATGATCGACGGCGGCGTGGGACCGGACGGTGCCGCCCCCGTCAAAATCAATGAATACGCCTGGGTCCCCGTCGTAAGCGCCCCCGTGTAACTGACCACCGCCTGATACCCCCCCGGCTGCGGCGGCGCTGAAATATACACCTGCTCGGTATTATCCGTCGAGTTGACCCCCGTCGTCGCCGGGGCATCCATCGAGGCCTGAGTCCACGTGCCGACAAACGGCATCACATACGGTCGATACTCGGACCCATCCGGGGCAATCACTTTCAAATTCAAATCGTTGACCAATCGAGGCGTCCGCGAATCAGCCGTCGACGTGGCCACCCCCGCTGGATCCGTCCACCCCAAGGTGGCCCGAATCGGAGAAACCCCGTCCCAAGTAAACGCATGACTGCGCACCACCACCACAGAACCGAGCGCACTCTCCATCACCGCCGGTTGATCAGGCACATCATGCGCAGCCTGAATCAAATCCGACGCCGCCGCCACATCGACCAGCCCCCACCCAAACTTGTAGTCAGGCCCCACCTGCCCGCGGTCGGTCGCCGTGTGGATCAATAAACTCTTCAACGTGCTCGCCCTCATCGCCTGCCCTGGAAATAAACGACCAAATTGCTCAATCAACAAGGCCGCCGATCCGCAGGCACTGGGCGTCGACATGCTCGTCCCTCCAATCGCCCCATACGCCGCATCCCCACTGCCCAAAGTGGAATAGACCGCCTCCCCGTTCGCCACCACATCCGGCTTAATCCGACCGTCATCCGTCGGCCCCCACGAAGAAAAAAAACTCACCGCCGCCTTCGACGGGTCACGAAGCCCGCCCGTCACCGCATCCGCCACCGATCCCACCGTCACAACATTCTTGGCCAGCTCGCTGAAACCAATGCTGTCAAATCCACCGCGATACACGCCGTCTCCTTTGGGATGCAACGCCGCATCGTACGCCACCGCCGCCGCCCCCGTGGTCAGGACCACTTTTTGGCCAGCCACCGGGTTATCCGATCGCTCGTTGCCCGCACTGCGAAACATCAAATAATATGGAGCATTGTACGCCAG
>JALRGB010000557.1 GCA_023253575.1 Verrucomicrobiales bacterium | reverse complement strand
ACTCGACCGGCTCGAGCCCGACCTTTTGGTTGGTCCAGATCGTGTCGATGTGGGTGTGGGCGAGGTAGGTCAGCCCGAGGTTTGACCAGACGGCTTCGGGCACATCGACCACCACGTATCCGCCGCCGTCCCAGGGCGCGAACACGCTCAGTTTGGTGTCGCGCTGCGGGTCGACGGCCCCGTCGAAAAACCCGAGCCGCGGGTGCCGCCCGCCGGGGTAAGGCAGCAGTTTCAGCGGCGCCTCCGGTTTCGGCTTCGGCGGTTCGGTGGTGATCGACCAGCGTGTTCGTGCCGCCGTGATCTCGTCGGGCGACAGCCCGGTGGCCGCGGCCGTTTCCTCCACCGAGTAGCCGTGGTGGGTCAGCATGTTTTCCAGCCAGAACCGGACGTCGGCCTCGCTCTGGGGTCGACGGGGACTGGCGTGTCCGATGTGAGCGGTGGCGAGGACCAGTCCCAGTCCCGCCAGAAAGAAAATCCATCCGCCCGGGCGGACGCTCGGCAGGGGGGATTCGACGCGCGGAGTGGGGTCAGGGGTGAGACATTTCATGGTTCACGAGGTCATGGGGCGACGGTGTCAACGGGGGCGTGGCAGCCGTGAAGCTCTTTCCCGGATCCCTGACGGGGGGCGCCGAGTTTTCCTAAGGGTGCCGGGAAGCTCAACGATACGGGGCGATGATGCCGCCGGCGATGGCGTCGGCAAGGCGCTGACGGTGGGCCGGGGAATGGGCGATCCGGGCGCCTTCCCGGGGGTTTGGTGAGGAACCCGCCCTCGACGAGGATGGCCGGGCACCTGGTGTGTGCCGCAGGACGTCATACCCGCGACGGCGCACGCCGCGGTTGTCGGTTCCGGCGGCGACCACCAGCCGTCGGTGCACGGCGGCGGCCAGGTCGTACGCGCGGCCGCCGTAATAATACATCTCGATGCCATCCGCGCCGCGCCTGAAAGATGGCATGGGTTTGTCCAAGGGGGGCCGATCCGCGAACCTGAGGAACCATGAACACCGACGAACAACCAAATCCTACCGAATGGCAAGCGACGATCACGCTGGGTATCAATGCCCCTGCCAAGTGGTTTTACGTCGCCCGGCAGGTTGATGGGGCCATGGAAGCGCATTCTGGACGAAGCCCCCGCCTGGGTCGTGGAGCGGCTCCGGACACTGGTACGCCTCATGAGCCGATGGAGGCGGAGGAGAAGGTGATGACCCAAGTCATCCAGGCCGCAACGCCGCCGCCCGGAAGAAAGCGGCGGGGGACCATCATTGGACAGGCAATTTAAATTTCGCCAGGTGGAAACCGGCGGGCCGAACGGGAGCTGAATCCCAAGGATGGTGGCCCGGTCAGGAGTCCGTGCTCAGGTGGAGCCAGGAGAGTCCAGGAAAGATGCGGAAGTCCGCGTCAAACGTGACCAGGCGTGAACCGGTGGTGACGGCTTGAGCCGCCAGCCACGCGTTCGTCCAGTGGTGCGGGGTGAACGTGGGCGTGTCCGACCAAGCCGCGAACTGCGGCTCCATGCGGGAGTTTTCCGGAAGGAAACCGACTTCCGGCAGCGCGCGAAAGGCTCGATAGCCCAGCCAGGCCTCCGCCGGGGTAAAGGGCGTGCCGCGCATGAGCTTGGAGTGAGTAAGCAGCCGGAGGAGGCCGAGCATGCTTACGCGGCAGAAAGCCAACTCCGACGCAGCTTCCTTCTCCCAGTATCGGCGCGCACGATCGTGGTGCTGATGATCCGGGTCTGCGAGAGCCAGCCAAACATTCAGGTCCGGAAGGTCACCGGCGGCCATGGGAATCGTCGTCGATAAGGAGATGAAACAGCTTGTCGGGAATGTCGAGAGTGGTTCACACAAAAATACTTTTGCATACAACTGTTTTCACGTCAATCGGTGCCTGCGGTCTCGTTGTGCCGGGCCGGCCGGAACCAGCGGGGGAGCGGGGGCGACTGGGGGACGGTTCGGTCAGGAATTTGCCTTCGCGGGTCGTCGTTGGCGAAGGGGCGTGAGCCATGGCCTGGGAGGGGTGGGTAGGGGTCTGACTCGTCGTGCCATGCCGCGATCAGATCCTTCGTGAGGTGCCGTCCATCGTGGCTGCGGGGCTCGAAGAACCAGATCATGCGCCCGGGGTCGGCAGTGTCCCCGGCGATCCGGACGAAGGGCTTCTGCGCCAGAGGGATGCCCACGGCACAGAGGGCGGCGGCGAGCATGGTGTTGCCCGTGGAGATGGAGGAAATGTGCGAGACTGCGTTCATGGTGAGGGGGGATCACGGAAGAGCCACCGTCACGTTCGGGTAGTGGGTGGCGGTGAGGTCGATCTTCTCGAAGTCCTCGTTGTTCATGGAGCGGCTCATCTGGGTGAGGATGGTGGTGCCGCCGGTGGACTTCTGGAGGTGGGCCGGGATGGCGTTGGCCAGCACGAGGGCGGCACTGATCTTGCCGGAGAAGGCGGACGTCTTGCTGACGAGTCCGGAAATCTTCACCTCGGCCTTCTCCTGGTAGAAGGCGAGCCCGATGACTTCGCCTCCCTTGTCGAGAACCTGCTTTTCCTGACTGGAGAAGTCGAAGGAGAGGTCCGTGACGAGCAGACCGGTCTAGTCGTTGGGGATTCCGAAGTTGCCGGTGGTACCGAGGAGTGATTCAGGCATTTGCCGCCTGGGGGAGTGTCAACCGGCTGAGACGACCGCCTCGAAGGAGAGAACCGTTTCCCGGCCGCGTGATTCATCGGGGACGGTGGATGTTTCCCTCGGGATGAGAGCGTGCAGGAGGAAGTCCTGCGATCCGGTGGCGGCGATGATGGCAGCGGAATCACCCAGAAGCGATTCGAGGGCGGCAACTGGCGTGTCGTCAGTCTGGGAAAAGAGATGGACGTCGAGCTTCATGCGGAAGGTGCCGGCCATGGCGCTGACGGAGCGGGCCTCGGATGTCTCCAGCACGATGCAGGGGCGTGTGCGCAGTTTATCGCGGACCGCGGCGAGGATGGGAACGGAAGCCGGGATGTCCGCTGGTCTGTGGGCAGAGATCCACTGGACAAGGAGCGTGTCGAGGGCGTATTCGACGAGCTGGGACATGTACCGGGGTTGCCCGAGTCAACCCGCCCGCCGCCGGAGTCTCTGCTGCATGCGCTGCTGGATGGCAAATTGGCTACTTGTGGGCGGAAGCCTGATCCCGCAGGATTTGGCACGCCGAAGACAACACCCGGCTGGCGCTCTTAACTGAGTCCGTGGAACGGGCATACGCCGTGAGAGGCCCTCCTCTGCGAACACTCATGCAGAGCGCTTTGCCCCATTTCCTTCAATTAAGGCATGATCATTCTTCCCCCAGCCAGCCGCCACCGGTGCTAATGATCACAGGGGCATCTCCCGCATCGATGGGACCGGTGATAGTAAGCAGCAGTAAAGCTCCTGCTTCTGACTGCGTAAAGATTTGACAATCCGAACGTTCCCTTCAGGAGCGCGTACTCGGAACCTTAGGACTGTTGTGGAAGGTTCGGAGCTGGTTCTTGGCCGCCCGATCAGGCACGCTGTGCGCCGCGCCTGCGCTGACGCATTACAATCCCGCCCGAGAACAGGCCTGCTACCAGCCAGAAGCAGCTGCCCGACTCGGGAACGGTGCTCGCGACCGGGCTATAAACGAGGGTGGAGTTGGTTGGATCCACGACGCCGCTACTGGCGATAGAAGCATTGATGGGAGTTAAGAGACTACCTAAGTTCAAAAAATTAAGCGTGACCGCATTTTGGGCAGATTGTCTACCGAAGGTAGATAAAAGTGCATCGATCTCGCCGCCGACCACGGTGAAGGAGTTCAATACCTGCTCAGGAAAAAGCACCATTGCATCGACGGGATAAGTGTAACCCAGCGCGGCAGGACCGCTTGTAATCGTAAGGGAAGTGGCGGGGAAGGTTCCATCGCCATCGGGAAGCGTGATCAATCCGGAGACGGTGCCACTGACGGCCCCCGACACGTCGCTGAAGGAAAACGAAAATACTGCGGCCTCCCCGTTCCCGGCAAGAACGCCAGAGAAAGCGAGCGAGAGAACAGCGCAGAGGGTTGCTTTATGGGACTTCATTTTGGTTTGAGTATGAGTGCTTTTGTGGGGGGGGGGTGGATGGAAATAGTCCTTGGTCAAAACGGAAAGACGGGAAATGCGGAGTGCGGCGGAGTTTTTTTTGGCGTATAAGCTGGTAATTTGCCTCTCGTAAACCAGTGCCGAGATTGGCTTAAATCTTTTTATGACGCAAGGGAAGGTTTTTTTTTAAACTTTTTCTCTGTCGCTGGAATTTCTCCAACGCAACCTTCACTCACCGTCTGATTGGTTGAAAGGAATTGGCTTTCGCGGGTCGGCGTTGGCGAAGGGGCGTGGGCCATGGGCTGGGAGGGGTGGGTAGGGGTCTGTCCTGTCAGCGCACTTCAATAAGGCGGTCTCCCTGCTGGATATGCTGGACGATCTGCGGGAGCAGCGGCTCGAACCACTGGATCAACGCTTTGCGGCTGGTGTTGCCGAGGCGCAGCCAGACGATGCAGGGAGCCTCGAGGCTTTGGCTGAGCCGATGCGGAAAATCCTCGTCCTGAGGTGACGACGATGGCTTGGTGGAGAAGGGCATAGTTCCAAATCGACGAGTCCTCGGCATCGCGCAGGCCGAGATCGGCGACGTGTTCGGCCTGGTGGCCGTGCGCAACGAGCAACCGGGACAGTGCAGGCGGCAACTGGGCGCCAACCAGGAAGCGCATTGATTACCGGGCGACAAGGACAGGGTGATCCGCTTCGGCCGCGGCGTATTCCAGACAGGCGGCGATGTCCTCGGGCTGGAGATACGGGTAGTCTTCGAGGATTTCAGCCTCGGGCACTCTGGCGGCAAGCAGGTCCAGCACGTCCTTCACCCGAATGCGCATCCCCCGAATGCAGGGACGTCCGCCACACTGATTCGGATTGAAGGTGATCCGCTCGTTCATACTCCGCCACCATAATGCACCCCAGAGAACCGGTAAAGGTCGCCTCCGAACTTTTCTTCCTGGGTTTTCTGAGGGGTGGTCTGAAAGAATTTGCTTTCGCGGGTCGGCGTTGGGGAAGGGGCGTGGGTAATGGGGA
>JALRGB010000547.1 GCA_023253575.1 Verrucomicrobiales bacterium | reverse complement strand
CAGGTGACGACGCTTGGCTTAGCAGGCAAGAGTGGAAGAGTGCTTGGGTGATTACGAAGCTGGTCCATCCAGCTCAAGGGGATAATGTAAGCGCCTAAGGTGCTCTCCTCTGGGTCTTGTTTATTGGTGGAAATGTGGCTCTTGGTGGTTGGTGGACATACCGGATCTGGGAGATGCCTTCAATTCCTGCACACCAATCTGGCTGCTCCCTTCAGGAAAATCGCGACGAAGCCACTTCTTCGCATCCGGCTGCCTGCCACAAAAACGTTCGGTGAGGCGCGCGCCGCCACGGTCAAACCCGGCTTCGTTTCAAAAACCGGGCGGCTCCGGAGTCAGCGACCCCGGCGACAGTAGAACGGTCATCACTGGCGCGCGCCCACGCCGGCTGCCACCAACCGGCGCTGACAAGATCAGGCCAGCTTTTTATTCCATTCAGCAATCCGGCTGGCTTGCGAGGTCAGCAGGTCGTCCGTGGGATCGAGAATCTCAATGCTGGTAATGGTGTCGTTCTGACGAATAGCATTCACGACGTCCTGACCAGCGGTCACGGCACCAAAAATCGTATGTTTGCCATTGAGCCAGTCGGTTGGCACGTGCGTGATAAAAAACTGGCTACCATTGGTGCCCATGCCATTGCGAATGCCGGCATTGGCCATCGCCAGCAAACCCGGACGATCAAACTTCAAGTCGGAGAAACACTCGTCGTCAAATTTATAGCCGGGATCACCCGTGCCAGTGCCCAGCGGACACCCGCCCTGCACCATGAAATTATCAATCACACGGTGAAATTTCAGTCCGTTGTAATATCCCCGCTGGGTGAGATTCAAGAAGTTAGCCACGGTTACAGGCGTGCGGGAAGCCAGAAGCGTCAGGGCGATTTCGCCCTTGCTCGTTTTCATCAAAATGCGGATATCGTTCATGGAAACTCCATGGTGGGCCGCGCCGCCAAAATTTCCACCGGAATTGACCTCGAATCCACGCCCGCGGAGCGGCGCCGATGAACTGCGCTTTTCCCTCGTATCGCCCTGATCGCAGCCTGAGGCAGCCGAAAATTCCGCAGGTCGCGCTTGGTTACAGCCGCCCACGCGCGTATCTTCAAAATTGGGCCCATCATGGCGCCCACCTGATTCATGAGATTCATCCCCTTGGTGTGCTGGTCCGCCCTGCTCGCAAAAACTACCGTCGCCGCCCCGCTCGAGGCGCCGTTGGAGGCGTTCATCACCGAGGAAGGAAGTGGTCTGGTTTTCCTCAGCGCCTTGACCGATGTCGGCCGCGCGTATCAGGTCGAATGGTCGCCCACTCTGACCGCCGCGAACTGGATCCCCATAGCAGGAGCGCCAGCCGAGGGCACCGGTGGACGCCAATCGTTTTATCTCGGGCAACGCCCAGATTTCGACGGCCCACCGCCCTCATTTCCCCCGCGTCTCGACTTCACGCTGCTGGCGTACGCTGATGGCACTTCGCTGGCCCAGTGGCAACAATGGGACGGCACTCTGGTCCACCGGCCCGTCGCTTTGGATTTTCGACAGGTCCCTCGCCTCGCCAGCGCTGTCACCGGCACCGCCACTGTCGTCACGCGCACCCAGCTCGCCGATTACCCTCAGGCCGACATCCCTCCGGAAATTCCCGAAACTGACCCCACTATCAAGGCCGCCATGGCCGCGCTCATCGAGGCTTATCCCCAACTGCAAACCAGCACCGCTGCCACTACCGTCAAAGGAAATGCTGAAACCGGACCGTTGGTGGGCACTCGATTCTGGCGATTGCGCCGCTTGGAGCGCGACGCCGACCGCGATGGGCTTTCGGATTTCCATGAATGGCACCTTGCCGCCACCAATCCGCTGATGACGGACAGCGACGGCGATGGGGCCATGGACGGGGGCGAGGTGGCCGCCGGCTCTCTCCCGACCGATTTCTTTAATGGCGTCCGCCCAGCTCTGGTTCGACTGCCCTCGCGATGGGGCACCATTCCCTTCACCGGCCCCGGCGAGTGGCTGGATGAACCGCTGGTACTGGAAGTTCGTTCCCCTGCCGGCACGCCGCTAGCCATGGCCCCGGTCACCGTGACGGCGAGTGCCGGAGAATTAGCGCTCTGGAGCCGTCCCTTGGCCGGACGGGATGCCACGCCTGTCCTGACGGCCCGCACGGACGGAAACGGCCGGATTTCTCTAGCCTGGAAGGCCGGGGGATTAGGCGCGCCCGTCAGCCAGATCCATGCTTGGAGCGGTCGCAATCAAGAGTTTCAAGGCACCCATTTCCTCGCCTATACCCTCCGGGCACTGCCGCCGGCCGATCGCTCGGTGCTGGCTTGGCTCCGGGCCGACGCCGGAGTCACCACCGAAACCGACGCCAGAGTCACCTCGTGGTCGGACCCCATCAGGCAAATCACCGCCACCGCCACCGACGCGCAACGCCCGCTGCTGAACACCAGTGGCCCGCTCCCGATGATCGAGTTCAATGGCACTCAGCGTCTGGCCCTCAACAGTACCCTAGGCGGACCCACACTATCCGCCATTTTTGTGGCGCAGCCAACCGCCACCCGCAGTCAGCCCCCGCTCAGTTCAGGCGATCCCAAAAACCGAACTCCCGGGCTCTCGTCCCAGCGGTATCTCTTAGCCGGCGAGGTTACCACCGGCGCCTCTCCTTGGAGCTATACGGCCTCCGTTCCGCGCCAACTTAAGACCGTCCAGTACTTTTCACGCTATACCGCGCTCTCCTTCACCACCGACCCCATCAATGGGTTTCGCGGCTACAATTGCCGGGACATCTCCTACTCGTTTGGCCAACTGCCACCAGCCCTGCCCGTGGCCTACGTGCCCTCCTTTCGCTACGACATCACCCCCGGCGCCCTCCCTGATCCCGGCCCGGCCCGGCGCGTACGGGGCCGGACGTATCGACTCAATCCAGCCGTCCCATCCTGCCCGCTGCTCGTAGGAGCCTCCGTCTCCACAGTCATAGACGATTTCCCCAGCCGCCGTGGGCTGCCCACCACCTACGAATGGGAGTCGGAAGAACTCGCCACCTACGCCCGGCGGGCTGGCAACCCGCCCGTGGAAGACTTTCGTGAAATCTATTACGAGGCCCGAGGATACACCCCGGCTGTCCCAGAAAAATACGAACTCCAACCCGGCTTGATCGGCAATGTCGGTCATGGTATCTCGCTGGGAACCAACTCGGCAGGTTATTTTCAACTGGCCCAAACTTTCGCCCCAGCCCTCGGCTCCCGCCCCACCCCAAC
>JALRGB010000535.1 GCA_023253575.1 Verrucomicrobiales bacterium | reverse complement strand
CTTCCGCCTCCGCCAACACGCTGCGAAAATAAGGCGAATCGCCAGTCCGGGACGTCGATACCCAAGAGGCACCTCCGTCCTCCCGTGGCCCATCAGGAAGTTTTTTCACGTTCACAAAGGAAGGAATAAGATAATCGGCATGAAAGACGGCTTTCCGAACAGTGCAACTGTTCTTTTGAATAACTTATTCCACGATGATCGGGCAGCCGCGCCGTCCGCGGGGTATGCCTACTTTTTGTCCCAGCCGCGTGTTTTGATGAGGGTTTCGAGTTCCGCCCGGGCCGGGTAGGCCGCAGGCAGGAATGAATTTTTCATCAGGTAATTCACGGCATTATTGACCTGCATGACATCGCCTTTGCGTTCTTCGAGGGCATTGACTGGCAATGATTTGCATTCGGCGAGCCATCCATTAATCCAGCTGGTGGCAGCGGTCATGGCACCGGCATCGGCGGCGTAGCAGAGTGATTCCAGATATCGAAGCGCTTGATTTTTGCCGGTCTGCTTGGCGGCGTCTTCACGGATGGACTGGGCGATTTCCACCTTTTTGCGGGCGGTGGCTTCGGCGCTCATGTGGCTGGTGTCGCCTCCTTCGGCGGCGCGTTTGGGCAGCGGGCGGTACCAGATATTGCGGTAGCGGACGGGGTTGCCGTGGTCTTGAAGTTTCAACGGTCCTTTTTCAGGAAACGCCCGTGGTTTGGAGCGGCCGCGATGCCCGCCTCCGCCTTCGAGCGGCGTATCTTGCTGCACCAGCACCCCGTTCATAAATACCGTGAGGGAACCGGGATCGATTTCTTTGTCCCCATCGAAAAGCGGGCGGCGGAAAACGATGTCACACACCTGCCACGTCCCGGGCGCATGGAGGGCATTGGCCATCGGTGGATTCACGCCGTAGACGGAACCGGCAAAACCATCGGCATATGTCGGGTTGTTGTAATTGTCCAGCACCTGGACTTCCACCAGTCCCATCGGAAAAATGCCACTGTTACCGCGGCCTTGGCTGCTGCCCTCGACCTTGGCGGGAGCTGACCACTCAATGTGCAACTGCATGTCACCCATTTCCTCCCGGGTCCGCACGTAGCCGGCGCCAGGCACACACTGGAAACTGCCGTCTTTCACCACCCATTTGGTGGCTTCTTCCGGTGCCTTGTCAGCAATCCACTTCGCCAGCGAGGCCTCCGTGCCGTCGAACAGAATGACCGCATCAGACGGCGGAATACCCGGTTTTTCTTGAGACGAAGGGGTACCCGGCTCGACCCGCGGCGGCTGCGGCCGGTTGTCATCATGGATGGCCCATGGGTGGGTGGCATCCGGTGGATCACCGTAAAAAGCGGCAGCAGCGCGGCCCGCAGCCACCACCGAAACAGCGAGGGCCAGACGAACAGGAAAAAATGGAGTCATTCTCATGGTGACCACAACGTCCCGCAGGAAACCGTCACGTCAAAAAGGGAAATGCCCGGCCCGCAGATTACCGCCTACAGATTGTCGTCGGCGGCACCGCCAGCCCCCCTTTCGGGACCGCAGACCGGCAAGGAAATCAGTTGCGGGCAGGCCGACTTCCATGAACCGATGACAGGTATGATCGTTGTACCCAAGA
>JALRGB010000520.1 GCA_023253575.1 Verrucomicrobiales bacterium | reverse complement strand
ATCTGCATCCTGGATTTTTCTTAGGGGTGGCGTTGATGCTGGGTGTGGTTATTGCCCATCCGTTTCTGAAGCGGCGGGATGACGCTCTTTTGGCGGCCCGAGCGACGGCCGGCCGTCCCCGGACTTGAGGTGGCGGCGTGCGGACCGATTGCCGCCCCTGTGCGCTCATCGCTTGCCGCGGGCCTCAGGGTGCGGTATGACCCGGCCTTATGAGCCATCCATTAAATCTTCTTGTCACCGGTTGCCGCGGACGCATGGGTCTGGCCGTGCTGGCCGCCGCCGCCGCCGATCCGGAAGTCGTCGTCGCCGCCCAAATCGATGCCGGCGACGCTCTCGCCCCGGCCCTCGCCGCCTGCGATGCCGTTATCGATTTCAGCCACCACAGCTTCACCGCCGAATTATCCGTGGCCTGCGCCGCCGCTGGCAAACACTTGGTCATCGGCACCACCGGCCACACCAGCGAGGAACTGGCCGCCATTCACGCCGTTTCTTCCACCCTACCAGTCGTTTTAGCCCCGAATTATTCAGTCGGAGTCAACACCCTGTTCTGGCTCACCCGGCGCGCCGCCGAAATTCTCGGACCCGATTTTGACCTCGAAGTCGTGGAAATGCACCACCATCTGAAGATCGACGCCCCCAGCGGCACCGCGAAACGCCTCGGCGAAATCCTCTGCGAAGTGGCCGGCCTACAATACGAGAACGACGTGCGCCACGGCCGTCAAGGCATTGTCGGCGCCCGCACCCGGCGCGAGGTCGGCATGCATGCGGTTAGAGGCGGTGATGTCGTTGGCGATCATACTGTTATATTTGCCGCGACCGGCGAGCGCGTGGAACTGACCCACAAAGCCAGCAACCGCCAAACCTTCGCTCAGGGCGCCGTGCGAGCGGCCAAATGGCTGGCCACCCGCCCCGCCGGAATGTACGACATGCAAGACGTGCTCGGCCTGAAATAACCCGCTCCGCAGACGCTGCAGAAAAAATCATTTCCTCCCTCCTCATGACCGCCTGCTCATTTTTCAGGGAACCGATCTGGGGGGCCGCAGCGTTACGTTTTCGGAATTGCCCGGATCGGCCTCCCCGCCCGGTCTGCTGCCGCAGAATCGCAGGTGACACGGGCCTAGTTTTCTTTACGTTTTTCTTTTTAACGACCCCAATTATTGCATGACTGCCACTGAAGCCCGCGACCAGCTGAACGCGCACTTGCGCGAGACCATCCACTGGCATTTCAGCCCGGAGACGGGCGCTCCGTTCTGGCTCGACTGGAAAGATCAGGCCGGCTGGGATCCACGCGAGAAGGTGCAGACGATCGATGACTTAGTGCTTTTCGACCACTTTCAAGACGACTGGCTTCGCGACGAAAAGAACGAACGGTTTGTCCCACGGGCCTTCGCCGGGCGTCCATTTAACGTGTTTGAAACTGGCGGCACCACCGGACTACCCAAACAACGGGTCGGATGGGACGACTACAAACACGATTACGAACAATTCTCACATCAACTCGAAGACGAATTTTTCCCCAGAGGCAGCAATTGGTTGATGCTCGGCCCAACCGGCCCGCGCCGACTGCGGCTGGCCATTGAACACCTCGCTGCCTACCGCGGGGGAAGTACGTATTTCGTCGATCTCGACCCCCGCTGGGTCAAAAAATTGATCGGTCGCGGACAAATTGACGAGGTCGAACGCTACCAAAAACACGTCATCGACCAAGGCGTGGAAATGCTCAAACACCGGAATATTTCCTGCCTGTTCACCACCCCCAAACTGCTCGAAAGCTTGGCCGAACGCGTTTCCCTGCCCGGCTGCGGCGTCAAAGGCGTCTTCTGCGGCGGCACCAGCATGACACCGCAAACAGTGCGCTTCCTCGTCGAAGAAGTCTGCGAAAATAAAACCCGGTTCGTGCCGACCTACGGCAATACCCTGATGGGACTGGCTTGCTCCCTGCCATGGGAACTAGCCGCAAAAAATTATTCCGTCACCTATTACGCTCCCCAACCACGGGCCATCCTGCGCATCGTCGACCCCAAAGACACCGCCGTCAG
>JALRGB010000390.1 GCA_023253575.1 Verrucomicrobiales bacterium | reverse complement strand
TCCAGCACATGTCCGACCCGCTGAGACCACAGCTGGCTGACATCATATGTCAACGCCGCATGATGCACGGTCAATGACCGCAGCATGCCCACCCCACTCCCAGTCACCGTCACCCCGTCCAACTCCACCCCGCCCAGCATGGAACCCGATAACTGCCAGTCCGCCATCAGCCCAGCCCGGGCCGCCAGCCGCCGCCCCACCCCATCAAGCCCCCACCGCAAAAGCGGCCGGTGAAACAACCCCACCAGCACGCCCAAAACCACCGCCGCCCACACTACACGCCGCCAAAAACGGGTGCGAGGAACTGACGCAGGAACAGGAGCATCCATCATGATGTCGAAAGTACTCATGAGAATGCCCCACTCAGCGCCAGCCGCAATCAACTCAGTAGAAATCCCTCCGAGCCCACATTTTCCCGGCCTCAACGGGGCGACTCAAGCGCGCCGCCGGATTTTTCGTCGCGGCGACGCCTCAAGAACGCAAAATTTTAGCCATCGCACCGCCCGCAGCGGCATTTTGCGTTGATAATCAATAATCAACCAAAAGATGCCCCACAACTCTCAACGACTACTCAATGACTTCAGGCCAATCGGTGTGGAAAAACTCACCGGCTGGTTTATCGAGGCGCTCATAGGTATGGGCTCCGAAGAAGTCGCGCTGGGCCTGCAACAGATTGGCCGGTAGACGTTCGGCGCGATAGCTATCGTAATATCCGAGACTGGCGCTGAAGGCCGGCACGGGAATGCCATTGAGCGAGGCCAGCGCCACGACTTCACGCCAATTTTGCTGGGTATCGCTGAGCACCTTCTTGAAGAATGGGTCGAGCATGAGATTGACGAGGGCTGGATTGCTGCGGTAGGCGTCCGTGATCCGGTTGAGGAAACGGGCGCGAATGATGCAGCCGCCGCGCCAAATGCTGGCGATACGTCCCAGATCTAGTCCCCATGATTTCTTTTCCCCCATGGTTTTGATGAGGTCGAGTCCTTGCGCATAGCTGACGATTTTTGAGGCGTACAAGGCGTCGTGGACTTTTTTGACCAGTTCGGCTTTGGCGGTGGAGATGGCCACGGTTGGGCCGTGCAATTCTTGGCTCGCGGCCACGCGTTGGGCTTTCTGGCTGGAAAGAATCCGTGCTTCTACGGCGGCGTTGATGGTGCTGATGACGACGGCATTTTCGGCGGCATTGAGCAGTGTCCACTGGCCGGTACCTTTTTGTCCGGCCTTATCGACGATCAATTCGACGATCGGCTGGCCAGGTTCGGGGTCTTTTTGTTCCAGCGCTTTGCCGGTGATCTGGATCAGGTAGCTTTGCAAATCACCTTCATTCCATTCATTAAAGATGGCGGCCATTTCTTCGGTCGTGAAGCCGGCGTGTTTAAAGATGTTGTAGGCTTCGCAGATGAGCTGCATATCGCCGTATTCGATCCCATTGTGGATCATTTTGACGTAGTGCCCAGCTCCGCCGGGACCGATATGAATGACACACGGCTCGCCATCGACCTTGGCCGCGATGCTTTCAAAAATCGGCTTCATGACTTCCCAAGTACTGGCCGGCCCGCCGGGCATGATCGAGGGGCCTTTGCGAGCCCCTTCTTCGCCGCCGGAAACGCCGGCGCCGATGAACCGCAACCCTTGGCCTGCCAGCCAGGCATCACGGCGTTCCGTATCGGTGTATAGCGAGTTGCCACCATCAATGATGATGTCGTCCTGATCGAGCAACGGGATCAATTGTTCAATGACGGCATCGACCGGTCCGCCCGCCTTGACCATGATTTGAATTTTCCGCGGCCGTTTCAGACTGCCGACAAATTCTTCCAGCGATTGCGTACCGATCAGGTTTTTCCCTGGGTGTTTGGCCACGAATTCGTCGGTGGTCGCGGTGGTCCGGTTGTAGACGGAGACGGTGAACCCGCGGCTCTCGACATTGAGCACGAGGTTTTGTCCCATGACGGCGAGGCCGATGAGGCCGAAGTCAGCTTGACTCATGATGTGGCAGTACGTGTGGATGAAGTGATGAAATAAACCGTCGGGACGGCGCCGCGGCCCAAGGCGGCCGTGGTGCCGGAGACAACGACCGGGAGGATGGGTGTTTAGGCACGATTGGCCTCGGCGCAAATGGTTAGCACCATCACCGCCTACTTCGTGCGCACATCGTCTTTGAAAATAAACGGCGCACGCCCGGTCAGAACCGTGCTCGTCAGCGACGGACACCAGTACTTTTCCACATGCGCCACCACCAAATCCGTGCCCGTAAAATGATCGACCCCAGGCGGACGCACTGGATTATACATGGTGTCCGTCATGTCACGCATCAAGGCCACCCGCACCCCAAGCGCGACCAACTGCCGAATGGCAAACGGCCGGCCCAAGACACACATGTTTAAATGAACGCCGCAAATCATCACGTTTTCAATCCCCCTCTGCTGCAATAAATTCCACACTTCCTGACCGTCATCCGTCAAAGCGTCGCCAGGCTCCA
>JALRGB010000382.1 GCA_023253575.1 Verrucomicrobiales bacterium | reverse complement strand
GGGCTTCGCGGAGAACGAGAACCTGACCGCGGACAATGCGGGCCATGGTCAGCCATTCGATCAACCCCAGGCTCAGGATGACGACCAGCATGCGATTGTACGGCAGCAGCAGGCCGAAAAATTGTTCGAGGCGGCTCCATCCGTGGGCCTGCGCCCAGAGTCGTCCGGCGTCGAGCCCATTGACCAGACTGTCGGAGTAGGCGGAAATGAGCACCATGATGATAAGGATGCGCGGGAGGGCGTAGAGGAGGTCAACGGACCGCATCATGATGGCATCGATACGTCCGCCGAGGTATCCGGCGACCAGTCCGTACGCCACGCCGATGAGCAGGTTGACGGCGGCGGCGGCGAGACCAACCACGAGTGAAACTCGGGCTCCGGCGAGCACGCGATAGAGGACATCCTTGCCATGGTCGTCACTGCCGAGCCAGAAAGTGACCCGGCGCGTGCCCGTGCTTTGGGTGGGATCCTGCGGATCGACGATAGCAAGGTGCGCGGTGTGCCCCGGGCGGGCGAACACGCTGTCCGAGGAGGCTTTTTTCTCCTCAGCCATAAAGACTGGCCCCAGCGCGCTGGCGAGCATCACGATGACCAAAAACCAGAGCGAGACGAGCGCAGCGCGATTCCGGCGAAGCCGGCGCCAGCCGTCCCGAGACGGAGAAAGTGGAACGGCAGTAGAGTCAGGCATCGAGCTGGATCCGGCGGTCGAGGAGTGAGTAGGCCACATCGACAAGGAAATTGAGGGCGACCAGCAGCGAGCAATACACCATGACCACACCCAGAAGGAGAAAGAGATCGCGGTTTTCGATGGCGCGCACGAAATACTGACCGGCCCCCGGCACACCAAAGACGGCTTCGACGACAACGGAACCGGTGAGCAGGTTGGCCGCCAGCGGGCCGAGAAATGTGACGACCGGCAGGATGGCCACGCGCAGAGCGTGGCGCAGGGCGATCGCTGATGGACCGAGGCCTTTGGCGCGAGCAGTGCGGATAAAATCTTGATGCAGAACGTCGAGCAGGCTGTTGCGCATCAGACGGGCGACATAGGCCACATAAGGAGCCGCGAGGCAGACGGCAGGCAGAATCATCGTCTGCCAAGAGAACCACCCTCCGACCGGCAGCCATTTGAACCACAAGGCAAAGACCGCCACCAGCAGCGGACCGGTAATAAAGGACGGCAGTGAAATGGCACCGAGAGCGGCCAACATGGCTGCATAATCGACCCATGTATTGCGCCGCATAGCGGCCACTACACCGAGCGCGACGCCACCGCCAGAGGCCAGTACAAACGCCAAAGCACCCAGCTGAAACGAGACCGGTAAACTGTGCCGCAAAATGTCGCTGACGTCGCGTCCTTTGTATTTACTCGATTCCCGCAAATTTCCGCGCCCAAGGTCAGCGAAGTAGCGCGTCAACTGGGAGGACAAAGAACCGTCCAACTGCAGCTGCTTTTTTTTCTGCTCGATCTGGGCTGGCGTCAGCGATTTCTCTCCGATGAAGGGATCCCCAGGCGCCGCACGCAACAAGACGAAGGTCAGCGTGATGACACTGACCAGAACCACAACCAGAGAGACGAGACGCCGGGCGAGGCGGACAAGCATACAACAAAGATGAGTCGTCCCAGCGAAGGGTTCAAGCCGTAAGGGGCCCGAGGCGACCGAACCTGCGCGGGTGGCAAAAAAAACGCCCGCTGGCAAAAACCAGCGGGCATTGAGAAAAGGTGGGAAAAAACCCGCGGACTAGTAACGCTCGAAGCGGTTATAATCAGCGCCGCCATCGAAGCCGAGTTCAGGCGGCATGTTGGCGTAACCGTTTTGCGGGTTGCGTTCTTGTTTGTTCAGGTAAGGAGCTTTGAAGCCGCCTTTGTACGTTGGGAACGGGGCAGTGATGACTTCGTACAGACCATAGCCAAAACGGACCGCTGTTTTGTGGGATCCCCACAGCAACCCGTACAGACCATAGGACGAGCCATCGGTGACGACGGAGCGCTCCCAGCCGCTTGGAACTTCGGTCCAACCGTAGAGCATGTTGGCCAAGCCACGGCTAAATTTGCCGACACGGCCATACTGGGCACCGGGGGGCGCTTGAATGTCGGCCACGGTGGAACCGGCGATGGCCATCGTCACGAGGATGAGGAACGCTTTTTTCATGAGGTATGTGGAGACTAGCGGAGGATGGGGAAATTTGGCAACCGTAAATTTGCATTTATTAAACGAAAATTCCCGCGCCCCTCTTCGCGCTCAAAAATCATTTTTGCTTTGAAGTCGGACCGTCTGTGGTCATCCTTTGTCATGTGGTCATCCTTTTCCGCAAGTTCTTCTGAGGCAGTGCGCGCTTTAAACCGGCGGGCTTTTTTAGGACGCACGGCGGCGGGAATGGGGTCACTGGCTCTGGCCTCGTTACTGAATCCAGGATTATTGAAGGGGGCGTCAGCTCCCGGGCTGGGTGGGCGCGGCATTCTGGATCAGCTCCACTTCGCACCGCGAGCGAAACGGGTCATCTATTTGTATCAGGCCGGCGGACCGAGCCATTTGGAAACATTCGATCCCAAACCAAAGCTGGCCGCGCTGCACGGGCAGGACATGCCGGAGAGTTTTACCAAAGGCCAGCAGTTGGCCCAGCTGCAGGGGCAGGCCCTCAAATGTTTGGGCCCCCAGTGGGGATTCCAGCGGTATGGCCAGAGCGGTCTGGAAATGAGCGAACACTTCCAGCAACTGGGCGGAGTGGCGGATGACTTGTGTTTGATCCGCTCGATGCACACCGAGCAGATCAATCATG
>JALRGB010000271.1 GCA_023253575.1 Verrucomicrobiales bacterium | reverse complement strand
GCCCGCGTCTGGAGCGTGGCGGAGTGCCCGGGAAGCCAGGGGGGCGCGGGCCTTGGCGGCCAGGCAGCCGTCTTCAGCGACTGGTGGTGGCTCTGACACCACTCGGTCATCAGTCGCTGACATGCACGGACGATCGGCCTGGCGGGAGCAAGCGACTATGTCTATCGGCTCCTCTTGGCCACCGGCCCAGTGGCAGTGGCGGCGACGCCGGCGGCGTTGGCAGCGTCGGCAACAACCGCGGTGTATCCCGTGGGCTGGAGCATCCCGGTCGCGTTCCCGGCACGGGATGTGATGGCCTCGGGCGACGGCCCCCTGTGGATTGCCTTCGACGGTGTGGCGGGGGCCGTCGAGATGCCGATCGTTGATGCTGCCGTGGTTCAGTCGGTCCAGGCTTCTGCCACCCAGCCGCCGCCCACGCCACCTCCCATCCCTACCCCAGAGCCGTCATCCCGCCAGCACCAACACACCCGGCCTCACCACAACTCCACCGCCACACTGTCTGCCACCAGCCGCCCTTGCGCCGTCAACGCCAACCGACCGCCCGCCGGCGGATGCGCTAACCCCGCCTCCACCAGCTTGCCCACCGCCTCCCACCCAGCCTCCCCCACCACCTCCAACGGCACCCCCTCCGCCGTGCGCACCAACAACGCAATCCGCTCACGACGCAAATCATCCGCCGTCAAATGCTCGACTTCCCGCTCCAATAACTGCCCCGCCGCCGCCAAAATCGTGTACGCCCCAGTGTCAGCCACATTCTTCCAACGACGCCCCGCTACCGTGGAAAATGCTCCAGGCCCAAGCCCTACATAATCAGCACCTTCCCAATACGACCGGTTATGACGCGAATGATGCCCCGGCTTCGCATAGTTGGAAACTTCATAGTGATCAAATCCCGCCGCCGTCAGCCGCTCGTCCGCCAAAAGAAAAAACGACGCGTCATTCTCGTCGTCAGTCCGGAATTCACCGCGGGATAAGCGATCAAAGAACTCCGTATCTTCTTCATAATTAAGGTTATAAGCAGATATATGATCCGGATTCAGCGAGATCATTTCGTCCACCGTCGCCTCCCAAGTGGCCAATCGCTGGCCCGGAATAGAAAACATTAAATCCACATTGACCGAGGAGACGCCTACCTCGCGCAGAATCTGGTAAGCGGCCCGCGCCTCGTCCGGCGAATGATCGCGACCCAAGGTGGCCAGCGTAGCCTCGTCCCACGCCTGCACTCCCAGACTGACTCGCGTCATGCCATGGTCCCGCAACAACGCCATCTTCTCCGCATCAAAGGTCCGTGGATTCGCCTCCACCGTCCATTCCTCCACCCGCGAAAAATCGAAAATTTCCCGGAATTCATCAAGAAATTCCGCCAGCACCGTGCGGCTGGGCAGCGTCGGCGTCCCACCACCAAAATAAATCGTCCGCGGGGAGCCACAACCATGGACGTCAACCGCGCGGCGCGCCTCAGCCGCCACCGCCCGGAAAAATGCCCGCAAATCATGCCCCCCCGGCGTATGCTTGTGAAAGCTGCAATACGGGCAGATGCGATGACAGAAAGGAATATGAAGGTAAAGATGCACTGAATAAAAATACGACCGCACCCGCCGCCGCAGGTCCCACCATACAGCCAAATGAAAAGAATGATGCTGTTATCAACGCCCACCACCACCGGAACCGCCCAAACAGGAATCCTCGCCTCCCCCTGAATTTGCCATTGGGCCTGCGCCTAATCCGAGCACACTGAGCCCGTGCCGGTCGACCTGCCATGGATGGAACAACACGCGCGCGGCCTGCTGCGCGACGTCTCACGATCATTTTACCTCAGCCTGCGCGCTCTGCCCCCGCCGGTGCGCGGACCGCTGTCGCTAGCCTATCTGCTGGCTAGGGCCGCCGACACCTTCGCCGACAGCGGCCGCCTCGAGGTCGTCGACCGTTTGGCCGCCCTCGAAGCGACGCGAGCCGCCCTCGCCGGCGAGGGCGCCGGTTTGCGCATGATCGACTGCGGCCTGGCCGTCGTCGAAGATGCTGAACACGGACTCTCCCCCGGTGAAGCCACTCTCCTGCACCGGCTTGGCGAAATCTTGGCGTGGTACTGGGCCGTGCCAGAAGTAGAGCGCGCCCTGATCCGCCAAGCCCTCGAAACCATCATCAGCGGCCAACGCGACGACGTGACCCGCACCCGCATCACCACCGCCGAGGAACTCGACCTCTACACCTACCAAGTCGCCGGCTGCGTCGGCGAGTTTTGGACCCGGCTCAGCGCTCTCAAAATGCCCGCGTTCGCCAAAGCCCCGCTCGATGAATTGATCGAACGCGGCATCCGCTTCGGCAAAGGTCTCCAACTCATCAACGTCCTCCGCGATGTCTCCAAAGACGCCGCCATCGGCCGTAGCTACTTGCCCGGCGTCGACGCCACCGCCTCCGCCGATGAAAAATGGGCCGCAGCCCAGCCCTGGATCGCCCGATGCCGCGATCACCTCGCCGAAGGTCGCGCCTACACCAAAGGCGTCCGCGGCGTGCGCAGCCGCTTCGTCAAATGGCTCCCCCTCCGGCTCGCCGAAGAAACTCTCACCCTCATCGTGGCCGCCGGCCCCGCCGGCATGACCGTCCCCGTCAAAGTGCCGCGCCGCCGCGTTCGTAGCATCGCCCTCGGCGCTTGGGCCCGCGCCCTGATCGGCTGATCTCAGGGCCAGCCGGGGCTAGGGCCCTCCCACGCCCAGCGCACGCCACCCACGCTCACTCTTAGGCCCACGTCCAAGCCCGACGCCCGTACCTCCGCGCCAGCGTCACCGCCGCCACGTCATCCCGCCATCAACTCCAGCCTCCGCGTCAGCCAAGGGAAGCCAGCGGCCGGAAAACATACCCGGGAAATACCTGATCCATCGCCACCCCAGGAGCCTGCCGCCGCAAAACCGGCGCCAACAGATCGCGATAATTATAACGCACCGGCAGATCGCCCGGGCCCTGCAAAAGCTCCGATCCCAGCCCTTCCCACTCGCCGTGCAGGCGCCCGCCCGCCACCCCGCCACCGAGGAAAAACAGGGTCCCACCTAAACCATGGTCCGTTCCCCCGGCGCTATTCTCCCCCACCCGCCGACCAAACTCTGTCATGACCACCACCGCCGTCCGCGCCATCCGTGCCGACCCCAAATCACGAACCAAGGCCGCCAGCCCGACCCCCAGCCGCTTTATCGGTCCATCCATGATCGCCGCCTGCGTCACATGCGAATCCCACCCGCCCAGACTGATCGCAGCCGCCTGCAGCCCGACCTTCGCCTTGACCAACTGGGCGATCTGCCGCATCCCGCCACTGAAGGCGTCATCACCATACTCCGCCCCGTGCTCCGGCGAGTACGCCTCATCATGCAGCGACTCTATCCGCCCCAGCGCCGCCAACGCATTCGCCCCCGCTGGCCCCAGCGCCCCAGGCGCCTCCGCATACAACGAAGCTAACTGCGCCGCAAAATTCTCCGGAACATGCTGGCCCAGTCCAAAGTCGGAAATCGATTCCATGGCCGCACACGACGGCGCTCCCCGCAGACATTCCGGCAGCTGTGATCCAATCGCCACGGCCGTCAGCGGCGAATGACCGACATCCGGACGAACTCGCAAAAACCGGCCCAGCCACCCGCCCGCCGCCAGCCCGCCATGCTCCATAAAATCCTGCGCCTCAAAATGCGACCTCGTTTCATCCTCGCTGCCCGCTCCGTGCACCATACTCAAAACCCCCTCCTTCCACAACGGCAACAGTGGAGCCAGTCCCGCATTTAACCCAAAAAAACCATCCAAATCCACCAGCTCGCGCCGACGCAGCCCGATCGATGGCCGCGCCCGGTAATAACCATCATCCCCATGCGGCACCACTAAATGAAGGCCATCCGCCCCGCCCCGCAAAAAAACCACACTCACAGCCGGATCGTGATCGCGCTCGGCAGAGA
>JALRGB010000265.1 GCA_023253575.1 Verrucomicrobiales bacterium | reverse complement strand
TCGACTGACGTCGCCTTCGTTGAGCAATGGTTCGCGGGAAAGGCACCTGATGTTGAGCTGAGTATCACCCGGGTCGATGGATTCAAGGATTTTAAGTCGGAGCAGGATCACTTCAATTTTGAGGAAGTGCTGTACCGCTGGTGGCTGGAAAAAGCAGCAGGTTCCCGGCCCTATGTGTGCCTAGCCGGCGGGTTCAAGACGATGTCGTCAGCCATGCAGAAGGCGGCGGCAGTACTGGGCGCGGCCGAAGTGTTTCATGTGTTGGCCGACAGCGTGTATCCCGGGTCGGGCGGAAAACTACGTCCTGCGATGAGCGTGGAGGAAATTGAACATTCATTGGATCAAGGGCATTTCCACTGGATCAGACTCGGCCCCGAATCGGGGTGGCCGCAGTTGCGGGAGGCCGCCGCGAGTGATTATCCATTGCAGACAATTCGCCAGCGTGGAGTAGTCACATGGGTTGTTGCGCCCGACCTCTTCTTTCACAAGCGCCTGCAGGCCGTCTTCGAACGCAGTCACAACGTTGCGGGTGCTTGGGATCGGCTGGCCGGTCTGCCGTTTGCCGTCCTAGCCACGTGGCCAGCCGAGGCGCTGGCCCGGCTGGAGGAGCCAGTGAATGTCGATGTGGACCGCGCCTGGATTGCTTCACTGCCGAAAGTTGAGCTGCATTGTCATCTGGGCGGATTCGCCACCCACGGCGAGGCCCTGCAAAACGTGCGCGCAGCTGCCGTCTTTCCTGATCGGCTGCCTCCGCTCCATGAGCCAACACCACCGGCGGGATGGCCTGTGCCAGCGACTCCAATTCGACTCGAGGAGTACATGCGCTTGGGCGATGCTAACGGCCGGGTCCTGCTCCGTGATCCGGGCTGCTTGCGGCGTCAGTGCGAGCTTCTCTATGATCATCTCTGCGAGCAAAATATCGCTTATGCCGAAATTCGGTGCTCTCCCAACAATTACACGTCACCCGACCGCTCAGCGTGGGACGTGCTCGCCGAAATACGGTCGGCATTCGATGCGAGAATGAGCGGCGTGGCTGCAAGCGTCCCGCTTGACAGAAGCGTGGCTTCAAGCGTCCCGCTTGAAGGAATCGTGACCGCAGCCGTCCCGGCGGCCGATTCCCCTTCACCCCGGGCCTTCATCCCATTCAACCGCGAAGCAAAATATGGTCAGACTTGGCGGGACTTACCACATCGTTACCAATCGGGCGCCACCGTCTTCGCTACCTTCCGTCTGGCTGATTCCCTGCCTCGGGCCGCTATTGAAAGGTGGGCCGAGGAGCGAGAACATTTCATGAGGGTCCACCCAAAACCGTGGGACGAAAAAACATGGTCCTCCTATCGCCACCAGTTTCCCGAACGCCTCGATGCCTGGCTGGACGAGGCTCAAGGCGAGTGCCTGCTGCGCGACGAGCGGGTTGCCGCGACGGTTGAATCGGCCCTTCGGCATTTTGACGGTATCCGATATGTTCTTGATGGTTTTGTGATCATGCCGAATCACGTGCATGTCCTCTTTAAGCCGCTTGCCGGGCACGAAATGCGTGGGATTCTGCATAGCTGGAAATCATTT
>JALRGB010000029.1 GCA_023253575.1 Verrucomicrobiales bacterium | reverse complement strand
ATGGCATTGCCGGTGATGGTGGGATATTTCCCGGCGCTGATGAAAAAGCCGGTGTGGGGTGCGGTCAATGCGGCGTATGTGTTCGCGTTGTCGCAATTTTTAATGACTTTTGTGATGGCGGCGATGTATGTGCGTCGGTCTCGCCAGTGGGACCGGATGGAGAGTGAATTACTCGCCTCGTTGGGATTTACTTCTGCTCATTAATTTATGGTTGCTGCCATTCAATTCACTCCTGCCTTGGGCATGTTTCTTGCCTTTGTGGCGGTCACTTTGGTTATTACGTGGCTGAGTGCGCGCAAAGCGACCGGTTCAGCCGCGTATTTTGCCGCGGGGAGGAGCATCAAAGGCTGGCAAAACGGACTGGCGGTGGCGGGCGACTATATGAGTGCGGCCAGTTTTCTCGGGATTTCCGGGATGATTTGTTTCAAAGGCTACGATGGATTCATGTATTCCGTGGGTTTTCTGGTCGCTTATCTGACGGTTTTGCTGTTGGTAGCGGAGCCGTTGCGCAATGCGGGCAAGTACACGATGGCGGACTTGCTGGCGTATCGATTGAGTCCACGTCCGGTCCGGGCGATGGCTTCTTTGAGCACGGTGATGGTGGCTATTATTTACATGATTGCCCAGATGGTGGGTGCAGGTGGCATTATCAAAGAATTGATCCATGTGGAATTCGCCCCGGCGGTCATTGGGGTGGGGGTATTGATGTTGGTTTACGTGGTTTTTGGCGGGATGCTGGCTACAACTTGGGTGCAGATTATTAAGGCGATTTTGCTGATGGGGGGAGCCATCGCCCTGAGCTGGATGGTGCTGGGGCATCATGATTTCAGTCTGACGAAATTCTTCACGGCCGTGAGCCAGGCCGATTACGCAGGCACGGCCCCTCCGAAAAACCTCTTGGAGCCGGGTATGCATTTTGGGACGGCCATCAATCCATGGGGGCCGCTCGATTTCATCTCACTGGCGCTGGGGCTGGTGCTGGGAACGGCAGGTTTGCCGCATATTTTGGTCCGATTCTACACGGTGCCTGATGCTAGGACGGCGCGGACATCGGTCATCTGGGCTATTGCCATCATTGGAGTATTTTACATTCTTACAACTTTCTTTGGATTTGGGGCAGCCACGTTGCTGGAGAAAAACCAAATTATGACGGCTGGAGGCAAGGAGAATACGAACATGGTGGCTCCGATTCTCGCGCAGCAGCTGGGTGGGGAGTTTTTCTTTGCGTTCATCAGTGCCGTCGCTTTTGCGACGATTCTGGCGGTAGTTGCCGGCTTGACGATGAGTGCCAGCACCAGTTTTGCGCACGATTTTTACACCAATGTCATTCACCATGGCACCGCGAAATCTGAGGATGAAGAAGTACGCGTGGCGCGAATCATGGCTTTTGTCGTCGGGGCAGTTAGTATTGGCATCGCCATCTATCTCGGTCCTGGCGTCAACGCGGCCTTTCTCGTGGGGCTGGCTTTTGCCGTGGCGGCCTCGGCCAACCTTCCCGTCATTCTTTTCTCCGTGTTTTGGAAACGGTTTAATACCGCGGGAGCAGTGGCCGGTCTGGCCACCGGATTAGGCTCGTCCATCATTCTTATTCTGCTCAGCCCTAACGGAATTTTTGGCAAAGCCGGAGCCATCTTCCCGCTGCAAAATCCCGGTATTCTCAGTATTCCCCTTGGCTTCCTGGGGGCGTATTTGGGCACCGTCCTGACGGCCCGCGATCTCGAAGCCGAAGCCAAGTTTGCCGAGTTGAGCGTGCGTTCACAGACCGGACTGGGTGCGGAAAAAGCGGGTAGTGGGCATTGAGGATCCATCGTGGTTCCTCATCCTAGATGATCCGCCTGCATGAATCGACGTCAATCCATCGCCAATATCCTAGTTGCCGTTGTTCTGGCGGCCGGGCTGTCTTGGGCGTTTACGGAAATTTTCAGCCGCCTCGGCGCCTCTACGAATTGGGGAAAAGCGTGGGATTATCGTGAAGCCCTCTGGCGTGGCTGGCTGGCCACCCTCGGCGTCTCGCTGGCGGCCCTCGTCGGCAGTGTGATTTTTGGCCTGCTCTTTTTATTTGGACAGC
>JALRGB010000248.1 GCA_023253575.1 Verrucomicrobiales bacterium | reverse complement strand
CGTGCGCCTCATCTGACTGATGTGTCTGCCGATGGGGCGACCGGGGCGGTTGTGGTGCCTCTGATGGCGCTGACGGTGAGGTTTTGTGCTTTTTTGATCTGAGCTGGCGTCCAGTCGGGACGTGATGGGTTCGCCGTGCCGATGGCTAGCGGTCCCTTTCATTCGTGGGAGCGATCCCGGTGCGGAGCGAGCCCTGTATGGCGCGATTAAGTTAGTTGCAGTACTCAGATCATGAAATCATTACATATTTTTTTAACTGTCTGCATCGTCCTTTTCGGGATGCTTTTGCCCTCGCCTCTTCGGGCGTGTGTCGACTGTGGCCAGCAAAACGTTTTCCGAAGTGGGCGGGTTGTGGATTATGAGCTGGTTATTTCTGGTCGGACGTTGAGTCCGGCTGGCCGGCGGTTGGAGGTGTTGACTGTGAATGGCACCCTGCCTGGGCCGGTGTTGCGATTCCATGTTGGCGACATGGCGCGCATTCGGGTCCGCAATGAGCTGGCTTCTGAGTCGACGTCGGTCCACTGGCACGGCCTGTTGCTGCCCAATGCGCAGGACGGGGTTCCGGGCGTCACCACTCCTCCGATTGCGCCGGGTGGGAGCCACACCTTCGAGTTTGTGCTGCGTCATGCGGGTACGTACTGGTATCATTCGCATACGCATCTTCAGGAGCAGCGTGGAGTTTACGGTGCGATTGTGGTTTTACCGCGGGCCGGGGAGCGCGTGCCTGCCGCCGACCGCACCGATCGCGAAGAAGTGCTGGTTTTGTCTGATTGGACGAATGAGAGCCCGGACGAAGTCATGCGGACCTTAGCTCGGGGAAGTGATTATTACTCCCTGCAACGCGGTTCTGCTCAATCGCTCTGGGGAGCTTGGCGGGCGGGTGGAATACGTGATTTTCTAGAGCGCGAATGGTCAAAGATGCCGCCCATGGATGTGGCGGATGTCGCCTACGACGCGTTTCTCATTAATGGCCATTCCCGGCTGCGACTTGACGGGCGCCCGGGCGAAAGAGTGAGGCTTAGGATCGTCAATGCGGCGGCCTCGACGTATTTTTACCTGAATTGGTCGGCGGGGCCGTTGCGGATTATTGAGGCTGATGGTATGCCGGTTGAGCCGGTGGAAGTACCGCGGCTGTTGATGGGTACTGCGGAGACGTATGATGTGGTGGTGACGATTCCTGACCGCGGGGAATGGGAATTTCGTGCCACCGCCATGGACGGCTCGGGGCATGCTTCGGCGGTGGTGGGGCATGGCGACGAGCATCCGGCCAGCGATCCCCCCAAGCCGCAACTGTATGCCATGGATGAAATGATGGATCTGGCCATTGCCATGCAGGACGATGATCCGCGTGCCTCTCTCGCGCTGCCCCGGCCGGGGCCGCCGTACCCGCTGTTGCGCGCGCGCGAGGACACCACTCTGCCTGTCAAGGCGCCGCGTCGCGAGCTGACGATGCATCTGACCGGCGATATGGGGCGCTATATTTGGTCATTCGATGGCAAGACCATGGCTCAGGAGGGAGTGGTCACTCTGCATCATGGCGAGGTGGTCCGTCTGGAGCTGGTTAACGATACCATGATGCATCATCCTATTCACCTGCACGGACACTTTTTTCGTGTGTTGAACGGGCAGGGGGCGCGCGCTCCGCTCAAGCATACTGTTGACGTGCCTCCGATGAGTCGGCGGACGATCGAGTTTGAAGCGAATGAACGCCATGCTTGGTTATTTCACTGTCATCTTCTCTATCATATGATGTCCGGTATGGGGCGTGTCTTCCGTTATGAAGAGAGTGCCCCGGCGGCCGCGGCCGCGCATGCCCTGCCGGAGATGGAAAAGCCGCACGCCGCTGGGCTTGGCGAGCACGCTCATGACCCATGGTTGGCGTGGGGCGAAGGAGCGTTTCTTTCCAGCATGACCGGGGGAGAGTTCAATCTCCGCCATGGCCGCCATGACTGGGTTGCCGATTGGGAGGCCGGCTGGTCAGGCGTCCCGGACATCGAATATGAGGTGGATCTTCTGCATCGTTATTACCTCAATCCTGACTGGCAGATCTGGGCCGGGGTTCGGCTTACCAATGAAGATGGTGCAGACCACCGCGCCGTGGCTGGATTTCAATATCGACTTCCGCTGCGTCTGCAGGCGGGTCTGGGCGTTGACAGTGAGGGGCATGTCCGGCTGACCCTCGCTCAGCAATGGCCGCTCACGAGCCGGCTGAGCGCCTTTGGGCAGATGGAATACGATACCGCCTCCGAGGAGAAATGGGCCGCTGGAGTTTCCCTCATCGTCACCAAAAAACTGTCGCTGACCAGCCAGTTTCACTCGGAATACGGATGGGGCGCCGGCGTCTCTATCCGTTTTTGAACACAACCGCCATCCTTGGTCCTTTACTCCTGTCCCGGCCCATCGGCCCGCAGATACTTTTCCTCATGATCCGTGAATCCAGCCAACCAACCAACTAACCATCCTATGAAAACA
>JALRGB010000236.1 GCA_023253575.1 Verrucomicrobiales bacterium | reverse complement strand
CGTCACAATGCCGGCCGCCAAAGAAGCCCACCGAGCCGAAGAAACTTCCCGACTGCTCATCGAGGAAACGGCACGCTCGAACACTTCACGGATGATAAAACGCTGCACGACTCCCGCTTCGAGATACCGCCGCTTGGCGGCCGGTGGAAGATCATGAAAATCAGAGATTTCGCCGCGGCAGAGCGGGGATCCACACTGGCAGGGCATGGTCCACGAGCGCTCACTCATGGTCGTTGAATAATCGAAAAAAACTTCCTCTCCCGCCTGAATGTCACGCAAAGCCACCATCTCCAGATCATCCCGCAATCCCGCATTCGGGTCGCATGAGTGATTGATGTACCGCCCTTCCGGGGTCTCCGGGTAAAGATACAAGTCCTGCTCGAGCTGATACGAATGAGCAAACCAGTCGTCATCCACTCCGCGCTTGTTGCCGCCAAAAAGCCGGCCCCGCAGACTGAACATCAACTCCCCCGCCCCAAACGCCCGCCCGGCATACAGGCCGTAACCCGCCACCACCGACGGAGCACAGTACAAAGACACAGCATTAAGAGTGCGTTCGCTCATAAATGAATCCTTTATTCAGTCAACAAGACCAACGAGGCCACCCCCAACAAAATACCCACCACCTCACGCGTTCGTAAGGTCTCTTGGAAAAAAACGACCCCCACCACCGCCAACAACAACGCCGTGCTCACCGAATAAAAAGCCCCCAGCTGCGCCAGCTTGAGATGACGCATCGCCCACACCCACCCAAAGGCCGTCAACGCATAAATAAACGCCCCGATAAGAAAATACCCGCTGGACGTCGCGTTCGCCTTCCCACTCGCCACCTTCAAAGCCGCATCCGCCAGCACGCCAGCCACACTCAAGGCCAACACTAAGGAAATCCCAATCATGTTTGGTGAAAATCGGTCGGTTATCATTCCTTAAAATTTTCGCTTAATTATTCGGTTTCGTCAATAAAATTACTTAAATTTTTTCATATTTGTGTCGCTTTTTTAATAAAATTCGCAATTTTTTCATAATTTCTGGCCTTTAGGTCGATTTTTACAGGGAAATCTACCCGCTCGACCCTCAGCAGAAATAGTAGTCCCCGTCCTGAAATCTTTGCTCTTGAGATGATTAAGATCTCCCATCATCCAAGTCCTTCTCCTTCATATCAGGAAATCTTAAAAATTAAGGCCAAAGGAGGGTAAACTGTTTGACTGATCATAATTTTTATAGTTTATTCATTTAATTATTAATCTATGAATAAGCTGATTCTTTCATTAAGCCTTCCGAGTGTGCTGTGGGGAGCGACGCTGATGCTGTGCGGATGCGGTGGAGGAAACGGGGGACAGCCCGGACCGGCGAAGGGTGGCCAAGCGGAAACGTCTTCAGCGACGCCTCCCACTTTGGTCTTGTTGGGAATGCAGGATTATTTCAATTTGGAACTGCTGGATCTTTTTGAAAAAGAAACGGGGGTCCGGATCGACTATCAATTATACGAGGAACCGGACGAGGTTGAACCTCGATTGCGGTCCCAGCCGGGATCGGCTGACTTGATTGTCATCGACAGCTTCAACTTGCAGAAGTTAAGGCAACTACATCTCTTGCGGGAACTGAACAAATCGGCGGTTCCCAATCTGACCAATGCGGATCCGAAGTTTTTGAATTTAAGCTGTGACCCGGGCAACTCGGTATCGGTTCCGTATCACTGGGGCACGACGTTGATTGCCTACCGCAAGGATAAGCTGCCCGATCCGGTTCGTTCTTGGAAGCTCTTGTGGGATCAGGCACTGAAAGGCCAAGTCATGATGCTCAATGACTCGTTTGAACCGATGGCCGTGACCATGCTGCTCAGCGGCCATTCTCCTGAAACTCTCGATGACGCCCACTACAGTCTGGCCGCCAGCACGTTGCTGGATCACTTGAAATCAATGGAAGCCCGCTATGGCGATGACGGACAGGTCAAATCAGCCCTGCTGGACGGCTCCGTGACCGCCGCCATGTGCTACAGCGGCGATGCGGCCACGGTGGCGGCCGAACAGCCCAACGTCGATTTTTTCATTCCTGAGGAAGGCGCCATGATGTGGGTCGATTGCATGGCCATCGCCCGGGACACGCGCGACCCGGTGGCCGCCCATGCATTCCTCAATTTTTTCCTTCGTCCGGAAATTGCGGCGGCCAACACCAACGCCATCCATTACGCTTCCACCAACCGTGAAGCAGAAAACCTTGTCAATGAAGAGTTAAAGAACGACCAGCGACTCTACCCCCCGCCCGCATTAAGGGCCAAACTCCAGCTCGTGCCCCAGCTTGACCGCGAGAGAGATGCTCTCGTCAACCGGCACTGGTACGCCGTGCGCCGCCAAGTGATGGACACAGCCGATCCGGAAGCCACCGAAGCCG
>JALRGB010000225.1 GCA_023253575.1 Verrucomicrobiales bacterium | reverse complement strand
CCGTATCGGCCGCCGGCGCAGGGTTGGAGTTTCTGCCAGATCGATCGGCGGCCCGCGCCACAGCTCTCCAGTACCCCCAGTCGCTCCAACTCATTTAAAGCCGCCTCAGCCGTCTTGCGGTTGATTCCCAAGTCCCGCGCCAAACGGTCAATCCCAGGCATAGCACCACCCCAACTTCCAGTCGCTAGCTCACGGCGCAGGTGCTCGACCACCTGCGTCCGAATGGAGAGAAATTGCCGCGCTGTCTCGATCGCCCAACCTTCCTTAAAAGGGGGTAGTTGTCGACCTGACTTTTTGCAATCATACTTGAGACCGGGACCGGCCTGATTAGCCTTACGATCATGATTTCCCGCCCCAGCGGCAAGGGCAACCGGCAGCCACTGCACGAACGCATGCGGGGCTCCGGATTTCTGTCCGCGCGCCATCAAGCCGCCATCACATGAACCTCCCTCCCACCCAACGCATCGGCATCGTCACCAGCTGCACCGCAAAGCTGGCGGACTATTTTCCCACCACCGCCGAGCCAGACTTCATCCCCGTCGAGCCGCCGTTCACCCCCGACGACCAATTGCTCGTCAATGAGCTCCGGCACCGCGGGCATCACGTCTCAGCCGTCGTCTGGGGAATGGAACCGTCAAGTTTGGTGAGCCAATACGACCGCCTGATCGTCCGCTCCCCATGGGATTACATGGATAGCGACGATCAACGCCAAATGTTTCTGCAATGGCTCGAAAGTCTCGCTAGCACGGGACTCGTCGTGGAAAACGAATTGCCCGTAATGCTCTGGCTCATGGACAAACGTTACCTGTTCGATTTCGCGAAGGCCGACCTGCCGGTCGTCCCCACCCAGCTGATCGAGCCCGGACAGTCGTTCGAGCTGACCTCATTCATCGAACGATACGGCCCAACCGTCATTAAACCCGCCGTATCGGCCGCCGGCGCAGGGTTGGAGTTTCTGCCAGATCGATCGGCGGCCCGCGCCTTTCAGCCGGAATTTGCGCGTCGCTGCCAACAGGGAGCACAATTAGCGCAGCCGTTTTTACCCGAGATTCAGACCAATGGCGAATGGTCGCTGGTGTATTTTGGAGGTCACTACAGTCATGGGGTACACAAGCTCCCTGGTCCCGGCCAGATCATGGTGCACGCCGAGCGGGGTGGATCTCTCGCGTTCGCCGAACCGCCGGCGATCGTGCGTGAAATGGGCGACCGCGCCGCCACCGCCGTTCCACACGCCTTCGCCCATCACCGCGGTCAGGCCTGCCCGATGCCGCTGTATTTGCGAATCGACATCATCGAGACCGCTACCGGCGCCCTGCTCTCCGAATGCGAAGGCGTCGAGCCCGAACTTTTCTTCCGCGCCCGCCCCGGAAGCGCGGCCGTCTTCGCCAACATCCTCGAAATCAGACCGGTCACCTACCCACAGGGACAGTCTGAACCCAGCGTCCAAATTCAACACATCGCACACCCTCAGACATGAGCCTGAAACAGATCCAACAAACCATCCCCATGAAATCATCACCCCTCCATATCCTATCCGCCGCCGTGTTGGCCACGATCGCGCTCCCGCCAATGGCTCGCGCCCAATCCGCCAAACCCGCCGCTCAGGCCATAGCCGAGACTGACCGCAGCCATCATGAAGCCGATGGCAAATCGCTCCTGAAACAATACGCAAGCGCGGTCAAGGCTCTGGCGGAAGCGGAGAAGGCGCTGGCCTCGGCTACCACCACAGCCCAAAAAGCCGAAGCCACCACCACCGCCGCGCAACAACGGACGGAGATAGACGAACTCAAGAGCCACGCCGGTTGGCAAAACCTCGTCCTCCACGACTGCCCCACTCTGCTAAACATGGACTCCCTTAAGGGACTGACCGGCGTGCAACATCTCACCCTCAGCGATTGCCCAAGCTTGCAAAATCTGGACGCCCTCAAAAGCCTCACCAGCCTGCAAAAACTTCGCATCGCCAATTGCCCGAGGCTCACGAGTAAAGCCGTGGACACTCTCCGCGCCGCCATGCCAGAGACCACCATCGATTTCGAAGCCGCGGCCGCCCCGACGGAAAATAACTCGCAGATATCGGACGCCAAAACACAGGTCGAAGACGTGGCCTTCTTCGAAGAAAAATACCAGAAGAAAATCACCGGAGTCAAACCGATCGGCGAATATCCCGACCCTGATCAGTTTTACGCGGCCATCGCATCGCAGTTGGGGATTGCTGAGACCGCTTGGACTGCGGCTGCGGCGAAATTTGGATGGAAAAAGGACGACGGTAAATTCACCAAATCAATGATCAAAGGCGGCCCCACCTCAAACGGAGGCCAAGGCACATGGGACGTCATGTTCATCCGAGCGACCGTCAACCCAGAGACGAAAAAACCTGATCCAGCCAGTATGGAGATTAAGATGGTGCAGCTCGATTATGAAGGAGGCGTCACTTTCCCCGAAGTAAAATAACAGCTTCGCCGGGGACGGTCGTGGTGATCGGCCCTGACTGGCGGTCAGCAAACCTAGGCTCAGATCGACGGCGGTAGTATTATCATGAAAGAACATCACAAAAAGTACGATGTCATTGTGGCCGGCGGCGGGCACAATGGACTCGTAGCGGCGAGTTATCTAGCGATGGCAGGAAAGAGCGTTCTTTTGCTTGAAGCGCAAGATGATCTCGGCGGCGCCACTGCCAGCGTCCAACCGTTCCCTGAATACGAAGCGAACGTCTCGCGTTATTCCTACCTGGTTTCGCTGCTACCCGATCAGATCGTGCGTGACTTAGGGATCAACTTCCGGACGCTGGAGCGGCCGGTCGCATCCTATACACCATTTCAACAAGACGGCCGCGACGACGGGCTGCTGGTCTCTTCTGAATGGGATGATCCCACGGCCGCCAGCTTCCGGAGACTAACCGGCTCGGACCGGGAAGGCCAAGCCTGGCGCGAATTTTACGGGGGTATCGCGGAGCTAGCGCGCCGCTTGGCCCCTTCCCTGCTCCAGCCATTGAGAACCGCAGCAGAACTCAAGTCCGCCATCGGGCTGCCTGACATTTGGCGTCAGTTAATGGAAGTCCCGATCGGCACCGTCATCCGCGATCAATTCCATGATGATCTGGTGCGCGGCGTGGTTCTAACCGACGCGCTGATCGGAACTTTTGTGTCCGCCGACGATCTGCAGGCCAATCGTTGTTTTCTTTATCACCTGATTGGAAATGGCACCGGACAGTGGCGCGTACCCCAAGGTGGAATGGGCGTTCTCGTCAAGGAACTCTCTCGCATCGCCGCCCTGCAGGGAGTAGAAATCCAACGGCAGTCGCGCGTGACCGCGCTCGAAACCGGTCCGATGGGGGTGCGCGTGGAAACGGAATCCGGCAGCCGCTTCACCGCTCATGACCTGCTTTTTGCCGCAGCGCCGCAGCATCTGGCCCGGTTGCGCGGACGCCCCGTGCCAGATTCTCTCGAAGGATCCCAACTGAAAATCAACATGCTCCTGTCCCGCCTACCGCGGCTCAAATCCGGAGCAGACCCGCGGACAGCATTCGCCGGGACCTTCCATGTCAACGAAAGCTATTCCCAGCTTGAAACCGCCTGGACCAGCGCCCGCAACGGCGTCATGCCACAGCCGATGCCACTGGAATTGTATTGCCACACCCTGACCGACCCCACCATCCTCTCCCCAGAATTGCACGCCAAAGGTTTTCATACCCTCACCCTGTTCGGCCTACACACGCCAGCCAGTCTCTTCGATACCGATCCAGTAAGTACCAAAACACGAGCCATGGAAGCAGCCATCGCCAGTCTGAATCAATACCTGCTCGACCCCATCGAATCCGTGCTCGCCCCGTGCCAACAAGGCACTTTCGCCATCGAAGTAAAATCACCTCTCGATCTAGAAAAAGATATCTCCTTGCCCCGCGGTAACATCTTTCATCGCGATCTCGATTTTCCGTTTCTCACAGAGGATGAGCACGCGGTCGGAAGCCGAGACCTACCTCTCTGGGGCGCAGAAACCGATGACCCTCACATCTACCTCGCCGGCGCAGGAGCCCGTCGCGGCGGCGGCGTCAGCGGCATCGCCGGCCACAATGCCGCCATGGCCATGCTGGCAAAATCAGCATCCCACTCATAAATATGATAATATAATAGTATCTTTACTCCATGCAAAAACCGGCTCGCTTCCATCTTTTTCTTGCGGCGTTGATGCTGATAATAGCGGCGATCACTTCTCCGCTCAGTGCCCAATCGCCTGCAGAAATGCAGATCGAATCATGGACTCAACGCGACGCCGACATGGAGCTTCGCCTCGTTTTGCCAGCCACATTCGGTAGGCGTTACCGCATTGAGGTATCGACCAACCTCACTTCCTGGGAGACGAGGCTCGTGACCGAACCGTCCTTTGGATCTACCCTCACGGTGGTCGTCACCACACCAGCAGCAATACCCCACTTTTTTAGGGCGTCACTTTTCGACTGGGAGGAGCTGAGAGCCGAGCTTGAGACGGCCCGCGACCGCTGGCGAGCGAGCGAGCTTGTCACTTACCAATTTCTATTCCTCTGGCGGTGCGTCATCTGTCATCCCAACTTTCGGACACCCTCCCAAGTTGATGTTCGCGACGGAGCCATCACCGCGGTGACTCAGCTGACGACCGGAGAAGCCCTACCACCAGATCAATGGGTGCACTACACGATCGAAGAATTGTTCGACTGGATCGAAGCGAAGCTGGCTCAGCATCCAGAGGTCATGCGGGTCGAATTCGATCCGATCCTCGGGCACCCCATCTCCGGCTATTACGACCAAAGCAGTCTGATGAACGATGAGGAGATGGGTTTTGCCCTACACTCCCTTTCCCCTTGAGGTGCATGCTCGCGATGCACGCCATTTCCACAATTAGCCGAGCTTTTTCACAGACCATCAACCCCGTAAAACCAAAAAACGATGAAATACAGTCTATTCATGACGAAGATGTTATCACTGTCGTGGACCGCCCTAGCGGCACTGACTCTCCTGCCAGGCCACACTGTCGTGGGAAAGGATCATTCCATCTCAACGACGGACGGCAAACCGGCGGACATGACCCAGCCAGTTCAGGTATTCATCCTCATGGGACAGTCCAACATGGTCGGATTGGGAAAAATCAAAGGGGGTGATGGCTCATTAGAATTCGCCGTCAAGGAGAAGCAAAAGTATCCGTATCTTGCCGACGAGGCGGGGACGTGGATTGAACGAAAGGACGTCCGCTTTGTGCGCATGATGCAAGGCCGGGGCATGCTCAACAATGAATGGATGACAGTCAAAGGCGGCACCATCGGCCCGGAACTTGGCATCGGCCATGTGGTGGGTCAGGCTATTGAAGCCCCCGTCATGATCCTCAAAAGCTGTATCGGTAACCGTAGTCTCGGCTGGGATCTCCTCCCGCCTGGCAGTGAACGGTACGAATTCGAAGGAAAAGTCTATCCCGCCTACAAGGAACGCCCGGATTCCTGGCCCGCCGACCCCGCTCAAGGCAAGGCCACAGTGCCGCCACCGTGGCTCGATAAAAATGGCAAACCCATCGAGTGGTACGCCGGCAAACAATACGACGACGATACTACAGATGCAAAAAAAGTGCTCGCCGATCTGGCCACCACTTACCCCGACGCCACTCACTATGAAGTCGCCGGATTCTTTTTCTGGCAGGGCGAAAAAGACGGCGGCAACGCCGCACACGCAGCAAAATACGAGGAAAACCTCGTCCGCTTTATCAAACAGCTACGGCACGACTTCGCCGCCCCCAAGGCCCGTTTCGTCCTCGCCACTCTAGGCGAAGCCACCAAAGGCAGCACCGGCAATGGTGGCAAAATCCTCGACGCCCAACTCGCCGTCGACGGCAACACCGGCAAATATCCTGAATTCAAAGGCAATGTGGCCACAGTCTACACCCATCCATTGTCTCTCGGCGGCAGCGGCAACAGCCATTACAACGGCCATGCCGAGACGTACATGAACGTCGGCGAAGCCATGGGCCGCGCCATGACGGAACTATTGAAGCAATGACGCCCGTCAGGGCATAGACGCGGAACCGGAAACGTGATCGATTAATTCAGCGCCCGGTTCGGCCGCAGGATCGACTTTACCACTTGGCCGGAATGCATCCGGGTAAAGGCGTCGGCCCAGTCTTCGAGGTCCCATTGCCCGCCCACGATGGGGCGCACGTCGAGAGTGCCGGCGGTCAACAAAGCCAGAACGCGCTCCCAAACCGGCCAGTTGTGACTGAAACTCCCCTGTAAGGTGACATTTTTTTGCACCAGCGGATCGAGGCTGAAATTGAGTGGTTGCGGACCCCATCCCACTTTTGTGATCCAGCCGGCGGGACGAACCAGTTCCATGGCCAGCTTCAGTGTGGTGGAGTGACCGGCAGCATCAATAATCACATCGGCACCCAGTCCGTCGCGCTGGCGGGCCCACGCCGTGGCATCACCGACCAGACCGGTGCATCCATAGGATGATTCAGCAATACTCAAGCGGTGGCGATCGTTTTCCAGCCCGACGATGGCCACCTCGGCTCCGGCCAGCCGGGCGACAGCAGCACAGAGGATACCGATGGTGCCGGGACCGAGAACGATGACCCGGTCCCCCGGTTTAAGGCGGGTATTTTCAATGACCGCATTGTACGCCACGCTGCAAGGTTCAGTGAGGCAAGCCAGCTCCAGCGGCAGCGCGTCGGGTACCCGGTGCAAACAACGCGATGGCACCCGCACCCAACGCGTCATGGCACCATTCACCCCATAGCCAAACCCTTTGCGGGTCGGATCAAGATTGTACAGGCCACGACGAGTCATCGGATTGTCCCCGGAAATGACGGCCGCCGTTTCGCTGACGACCCGATCACCTTCGTGCCACGCCTTGACGTTTTTTCCAAGTTCGGCAATAACGCCACCGAATTCATGCCCGAGCACGACCGGATAGTTCACTGGCCATGAATGGGATGACGTCCATTGGTGCAAGTCACTGCCGCAGACGCCGACAGCGGCCACTTCCAACAGCACATCGTCCTCGCCGATGACAGGTTTTTCCAACTCTCGGATTTCGACGCTATGTGGTTCGGGGGCGAAGTTAACGACGGCGGGGGACATGGGGAATCGGGGGCTTGGGAGCGTGGACAGGGATAAGGACGGGCTCGCCGAAGGATGGGCGGATTTCAGAACAGCGCCAGTGGCGAATGATAGATGGCCTAGGTCATACCGGCCCGTTCATTCTTCGGGCAACGGCCGGCCTTTCGTTTCCGGGGCGAACGGCAGTGCAATCAATCCCACCAGGAAAATCAGGCTCATCCACGAGGCCGCATCGCGGAAGGCCTGCAATTTTGCCTCCGTCTTCATGGCGGCATCAGCGGTGGCCGGCAGCGCCGCCATCGCTTTTTCACCCAGCACCGCCTGAAGTTTTCCCAGCGTAAACGGACCGGATGCCGCAATGAATCGGCCAACATTATAGCAAAAACTCGTGCCCGTGCTGCGCAGGCTGGTCGGGAACAACTCAGGAAGGTAAATGGCAAAACCAGCAAAAAGCGCAAGCTGGAAAAAACCCATGACTCCACTCATCCAGAGATCGCTCCGATCATTAAAAAACCGGAAAAACAGGAGGGTCGCCAACATGGCGCAGACGTACCCAGCCGCAAAAACGGCTTTGCGGCCAAAACGGGCGGCATATTTGGTGAACACGAGCATCCCAGCAAATGCCCCCAAATTCTGAATGATCATGTTCGTCCCCATCCACATCAAGGTGCGCCCCGGAATCTGCTCCTTCGGCACATTTTCTTCACGCAAGGCCCGTCCCAGCACATCCCCCACGAGTTCCGGACTGAAGAATCCTATGCCCCACAACCCGACCACTCCAGCAATACAAAGGATCATACCAACCACCGCGCGACCACGCCAACGGCGGTCCCCCAATAAGGCCGTATACGATCCAAACTTCACCCCCGTCAATTTGCCCGCCTCCCGCGCTTTGACCCATTTTTCCGGCTCCTTCAACCGCAACTGAATAAAGACACAAAGAAACGCCGGCAAAGCGCCAATCAAAAACATCCAGCTCCACGCGCTGCCCGGAGCAATCTTCCACGTCTCAAGCCAACCCACCGTAATCGCAATCGATCCAGCCATCACATTACCCACTGCCGAAAGCGCCTGCAAAAGCCCAAGCGCATGCGGACGGGCCGCGTCTGGCAAGGCGTCAGCCACAAGGGCCACCGACAACCCGAAAACCCCTCCCACGCCCAAACCCGTCAAAAACCGAAAAAAATCAAACATGGCCGGGGACTTCGCAAAGGCCGACAACCCAGTAAAAACCGAATAAATCAACACCGTGACCGCCAACGTGCGGGCCCGTCCAATCCGGTCGCCCACCGCACCAAACACCAGCCCGCCGACCGCCCACCCAATAACAAACCACATCGTGGCCATGCCACCCGCCGCCTTCAGCACACTGGGGTCCGTCCCCACTGGATGCAGCGCCTTCATGGCAGAATTCCGAGCCACAATAAAGAGCTGCTGATCCAAACAATCGAAAAGCCATGCCAGCGAGGCCATGGCAAAAACAAACCAATGGTAACGATTGAGCGAACGCCACCAGGGCTTTTCAAGTGAGATGGTATCAGTCATAGGGTGGATCGTGGCTGTGAATGCGATCGGAGGGAAACGCCTATCTTTGGCGCAAGTTGCGCCACACACGAAGGAAATTATTCCATCACGTAGCACCACTCGCGGGGCCAGCCTTCACTTTCACGCACTGAATTTCCCCCATAAAGAAGACCGAGGGCAGCGCATGATTTCGAGGTTGCACCACTCTCGGCCAGCAGAATCGTCAACCTTAGCGCACCCAGCGGCAGCGCCAGCCCCAAGGGACCGCCGGTTCACTTCAGGGCGAGCCTGAAGGACTGGGGCACCCCACCCACCATCGCCGCCACCGTCATTTTCTTGATCATGAACACCACCAAATCAGTCACGGCCCAACATCGTTTAATCCGCACCAGCACAGGAGAAGCCGTCGGGGCCGAATACGCTTGGATCGGCGGCCAATACTGCGCCATCCACGCCCCCGGCGGCGTCATCGGATGCGGTATCTATGACCTCGCCTGCGCAGACGAATTTAACCTGGCCGTCGCCATCGCCAAAGGCACACCCGAACACCCGCTGCGCACCCCGGAACAATTACTCGCCGCCACCATCCTCGCTACCACCCGCCGGGCCGCCGCCATGGGCATCAAACCCGGTATGACCGGCGCCGAAGCGCTGGAAAAATTAATGATCATCCCCGAATAAACACCCCGCTCCGCCAACGGCGGCCAGTAGCCAGTAGCGAGCAGCCGACTCGCAAACGTCGCCTCCCTCACGGCATAACGCACCCTACCAGCCCCCAAACGATGAACTCCCCCGCCGTCACGCGCCGCTTGCTGCCAAGGTTGCTCCGACTGCTGATACTCGCGTGGCTTACGTCCACGCCGGTCCAGAGCGCCGATCCCGGCTGGGTCTACCTCGACAACGGGCAACTACGCCTCGGCGTCAACGAAGCAGCCGGGGCGGCCATCGGGTGGTTTTCCCCCTCGGGATCAGATCAAAACCGACTCAATGTTTATGATGTCGGGCGCTATGTGCAGCAATCGTATTACGGGGACAGCGACAAGTCCGACTGGAACGGCACCCCATGGACTTATAACCCGGTGCAGGGAGGATCGTGGAAAAACGTGCCTTCGATGCTGATCGAATCACGCCGGGACGGCGACACCTACTATGCCAAGACGCGACCGCGGCATTGGGCCACGGGTGCGCTTTTGGAAGAGGTCATGATGGAACAGTGGTTGCGATTAGACGGCCGGACCGCATCGCTGCGGTTCCGCATGACTTATCGTGGCTCAGTCTCCCATCACTCTCGCCACCAAGAACTTCCCGCCTTGTTTGTCGATGCCTCGCTGGACACGCTGGTCTATTGCGCCGCCGATCAACCAGCTTGGCAAAATGCCCCACTGACTCGCCGACAGCCCGGATTTCCGAATGAATACACCCGCGTCTCCGAACCGTGGGCGGCATGGGTCGACCGGCAAGACACAGGCTTAGGAATCCTTTTTCCGGGCACCACCGAAATGACGTTTTACCGGGTGCAAGGCGCCCGCGGACCGTCCGATTGCTCGTACCTCTCCCCCATCCGCACCCTCGCGCTCACTCCGGGAAAGGTGGTCGAATACGAAGTCGTTCTCGCTCTCGGCACAATCACAGAATTGCGCCGCACCTTCGCCGACCACCCAACCGCCCGCCCTTCGCCCACCCCCGCGGTCGGCCCGTAGCCAGCCCAAAAAGGGGTCAGGAGAAGATTATTGACAACTTTCTCGATGGTGGCAACTTTTGTTCATGCCCCGACAAGTCCGCATTGAATTCCCCGGAGCGACGTATCACGTGATGTGCCGTGGCGACCGGCGTGAGGACATCTTTCGCGACGATGGTGACCGGGAGATGATGCTGGCAACGCTGGCGGAGACAGTGGGAAAGACTGGCTGGCAGGTCCACGCGTGGGTGTGGATGAGCAACCATTATCATTTGGTGCTGGAGACGCCGGAGGCGAATCTTGTCAAGGGGATGACTTGGTTTCAGACGACCTACACCACTCGCTTCAACGCGCGACACCACCTATGCGGACATTTGTTTGGAGGCCGGTACAAAGCGGTACTGGTGGACCGGGGAGATCCGCACTATTTTTCCACCCTACTTGATTACATCCACCTTAATCCGGTGCGGGCAGGGATCATCAAGTTGCAGAACGGCGACGATCTCCGTGATTACCGGTGGAGCAGTTGGGGCGGCTATGTGCATCCACAACAGAGGCAGCAGTGGCAGCAGACTGAACGGGCATTCGGGGTGTGGCAATTGGACGATACCGTCGCGGGCCGACGTGCACTGCGTCTGCGAATCGAGCGCCGGATCGCAGAGGAAAACGCTAGGCATTGCGGACTGGCGGAGATGGGCGACCAGAGTCTACAGTCCACTCTTCGGCGCGGGTGGTATTATGGCCCAGAAACATTCCGCGAATGGCTGCTGGCGCATGCCGGAGAGTTGCTCGGCAAGCGGAGCCACGTCCGCAAAAACTACCACGGTGGAGAAATCAAAGCCCACGGTGAAAGCGAGGCGCAGGCGCTCCTTGCCTCCGGCCTAATCACGGCCGGAATCACGGCCGCCGAACTTCCGCAATTACCAAAGAGTGACCAGAGGAAAGTGGTGATCGCATCGGAAATACGGAAACGAACCGCCATGCCGCTGGCATGGATCGCTCAGCATCTCTATATGGGGACCCCATCCCATGTCTCCCATGCCTGCCGCCGCCATTCCAATCCGTCCACGCGCCATTTGTCATGAATCTTCTCCTGACCCCTTTTTTGAAAACGCCCTGTTGGCGCGGACATCAGCCGGGAACCTCACCGTCTGATGAGAGCGGAGGGAGGGTCAGCGGGCACCGGCGCGGGCGCGGGCGATGGCGAAGTCGACGATGGGCTGGGACTTGAAGAATCCCTCAAAAAAATTGTGTCCTTGGCCTTTGAGGATGATCAGGGTGACGAGGTCACGGGCGCCGGCCTCCTCGTAATGGCGGACGAATTCGGCGGAATTTTTCTCGAGGGGAACGACGGTATCTTCATCACCGGAGATGAGGGCGGCGGGGATACCGGCTTTGGCGAGCTGGCCGAGGCGAACGACGGGATTCAATTCGTTCAGTCGGCGTTCCAATTCATCGGTGGTCAGCCCGTAGGCGGGGGCGGCAACCTCCAACGAGGGATAGCTGCGCAGGTCAAATACAGGGTAGATACCAGCTAAACCGGCGACCTTACCGGGGTGGGCCAGCGCCCAGCTTGACGCCCACAGCCCGCCGCGGCTGCGGCCGAGGAGGCACGGTTTGGCCGCAAACCCTCGTTTGGACAAAAGTTCGTCATAGAGTGCCGCAAATGCGGGATGGCTGCGTTCTGGGCTTCCATACGCCTCTCCGACGTCCACCCCCGCCACCGCAATCCCGGCCTCCAGAAACCGCTCATGCATCCACCTTTCCGCCTCGTCAGGATACCCCGGCAGTGTGGGCGCATAAAAAATCCATGGCTGCGGGGTGGTGCGATGCTCCACCGCGGGCAGCATAATAAAGGCCGGACGCCCAGCCACCGTGATCGATTCACGAGGTAGATCCAGCGCCTGCGCGGAAACCATCGAAACAAAACCAGACCAGACGGCCAACCCGATGAAAGCAACGGCCAGAGAGCGTGAGAAACGAATGAACATGAAGTAATACAGGTAAGCGTGAAACCAAGAACAGGTTTTTATGGTGGACCGGCCGACCCCGGGATGGCCAGCAAATTCGGCGGGCTGTAAAAAGACATCGAGCGAGTGGCCACCACTGGCCCGGCCTTCCCGCCGGTCCGCTTCGCGGGAGCCACCCATACCTCTCTGGGCTCGCTCTTCGAGGTTGTATTGAGCTGAATCGAGGTAAATGGCTGGGTGAGCATCGCGGCGTCATCTCCCGGGACCCGCCCCCTCTTTCGGCCATGGGCCCCAGCTTGGGGCCCGCCAGCGCGCTACCAGACTCGCCACTATCGACATATCAGCATGATCATTAAACGATTTCACCTGACCACCCCGGGATTTCTCGCCATGACCAGCCTGCTGCTGGTCGCCGGCTGCCACCGCCCGAAGCCTCCCGCACTCGTTATGGGTCCGCCCGTCGTCAAAGTGGCCGCTGCTCTTCAGCGCGATGTGCCTATGGTTTACGAATCGATCGGCCAGACTGACGCCACGGCCACGGTGGAGGTCCGAGCGCGGGTGGAGGCGACGGTGGAAAAAATTCTTTTTATTGAAGGGTCTAACATCAAGGAGGGGGATCCCCTTTTTCTGCTCGACAAAAAACCCATTCAGCAGCGGCTGGCGGCCGCGCAAGGGAATCTCGGCCAGATCGAAGCCAATCTGAGCCGATTGCAGCAGGATGTGGACCGGCTGGGCCCGCTCGCGGCGCGCGGGGCGGTGCCGCAGAAGGATTTGGACACGGCGGTGGCCAATCTGCGCCAAGCCGGGGCGGCGCGTGAAACCGGCGTAGCCGAGGTCAAATCAGCGGAGCTGGATCTTGGCTACACCGAAGTAGCCGCTCCGGTTTCCGGA
>JALRGB010000100.1 GCA_023253575.1 Verrucomicrobiales bacterium | reverse complement strand
TGGGCGAGCTGGAAAAGCTTTCGTGTGTGACGGAAAAACCTATTTTGATGCGCGTCGAAAATTTCGCGTGAGCGCCCTAGTGGAGGGCGGGCGGACAGCGGTCAGTGGTCGGCGGACAGTGGACAGCGGTCAGTGATCAGTTGTTGCGTGTGGGGGCCGGTCGGCTCCACAATTCGGCGAGGACGGGAAGGTCGGCGGGCGCCCATTCTAGAGTGGCGGCGGTCTTAGAATCTACCCAGCGGAGGGCGGTATGTTCGTGAGGTTCGGGCTGGCCGGCGATGATTTCGGCGAGGAATGGGTGCAGTCGGATGACACCGCCGGGGTACGGGTGATCCACGGGGGTGAGGGGAGCGCCGACGCGCAAGTCGCATCCGAGTTCTTCGCGGATTTCGCGGATGAGGGCGGTGGCGGCGGTTTCGCCGGCCTCGATTTTGCCTCCGGGAAACTCCCAGCGGCCGGCTTGGGCTTTGCCGGGCGGTCGCTGGGCGGCGAGCACACGGCCATCGGTCCTTTGGATTACCGCGCAGACGACATCGAGCATGGGGGCGAGTATTTTCCTGATCACCTGTGGTGACAACCTGAAGCTGCGGCGTTTATTATTTGGTATGCGACGATTTTTCATCCATGGCGGGCTGGCGGCGGCTTGGGTTTTGGGGGGATTGTTACCGGCGGCGGACGATGGATTTGACCCGGCGCGACTTGAGCGCGAGGTGGTGGTGGCGGCCGCTGACGATCCGGTGGCGCTCGATTTCGGGTCTGGAGGTTCGATATTTTTTGTTGAGCGGACGGGTACGGTGAAAAAGTGGGAGGCGACCACGGGTGGGGTGAGTGTTATCGGCCGGGTGCCGTCCTTGACGAAGGCGGATGCGGGGGCGTTGGGGTTTGTATTGGCGCGGGATTTTGCGACCAGCGGTCATTTTTTCCTGCTCTATGTACCCGAGCAGCGACTGGCGGATCGTCCGCATGAATTGCGCGTGTCGCGGTTTTCGGTGCGGGACGATCGGCTGGTGGACGGGTCGGAGGCGGTCTTGCTGGCCATTCCGCTGGAGGGAGGGGATAGCCCGGCCCATTGTGGGGGCGGTTTGGCCTGGGATGCCGCTGGTAATCTGCTAGTTGGCATTGGCGATAATTCGCCTCCCCAAGACCTGCCCGCCGTGCATCCCGACGAACTGCCGCGGGACTCCCGCCGTAGCGCAGCCAATTCTCAGGACCTGCGCGGGAAAATCCTTCGGATCACTCCGGCTGCCGATGGCACGTATACGATTCCACAGGGCAACATGTTCGCCGATCGCAGCGTCGGGCGGCCCGAGGTCTGGCTCATGGGCGCCCGCAATCCGTTTCGGATCGCGGTCGATGCCCAGACTGGCCGGGTCGTCTGGGGAGACGTCGGCGGCAATGTCGATCCCGCCTTGGATCTCGGTCCCGAAGGGTATGACGAATTGAATGTGACGTCGGCGCCGGGGTTTTATGGATGGCCGTTCTGCAGTGGGCCCAATGAGCCGTGGCGGTCGTTCGACGGAGCGACGCGGCGTGCTCGCGGTCCGTTTTTTGATCCACTGCATGTGGTGAATGAATCGAAGGGAAATACTGGCTTGGTTTCTCTGCCGCCGAGCCAGCCGGCGTTATTGTGGTATCCGACCAGCGAGTCACGCGAATGGCCGCAGCTCGGCTCCGGCGGACGCAGCATCACCAGCGGCCCCGTTTATCACTACGACGCTTACCCGAATTCAACTGTTCGCCTGCCGGAATCACTCGATGGCGCCATCCTCTGGGGCGAATGGATGCGAAATTTTCTGGCCGTGGCCCGCGTCGCGGCTGACGGCACCCTGCAGAGCGTGGAACGGTTGATGCCGGATACCATTTTCCGAAAACCATCCGACTTGCGTCTGGGGCCGGACGGGGCCCTCTACATCGCAGAATACGGAGACGCTTGGGCCGGTAATACGACCGGACAAATTACCCGCGTGCTCTACCGCCGCGGCCATCGCGCCCCCATCGCCCAGGCCCGCGCCAGTGTTATCGCCGGACCAGCACCGCTGTCCGTGACGTTCGATGCCGGTGGTTCCAGTGATCCAGATACCGGTGACCGCGAGGCGCTTACCTTCT
>JALRGB010000078.1 GCA_023253575.1 Verrucomicrobiales bacterium | reverse complement strand
CCACCGCCGGTGCGGGCGGCGGCGGGTCGATCCGCAACACTCCACCCTGTCCCACGGTGTGCGGAATTACCGTGCCAGCCTCCGGAATCTCCACCGAAGCAAACAGCTGCTTGTGCTGCCCCCCCGGTGTCTCAGCCTTTGTCGTCACCGGAAAATGAATCTCCGTCTGGTCACGAGTGATCTCCAGAGGCACCGTCTCCGCCATCGCTGGCAACCCCTGCAATATCACTCTCGCCTTGCCCTCAAACGCATTCGTTTGTTCGATTTTACAGATGATTTCACCCGCCTTTCCCTGCTCGATGGCCGCCATCTCGATTTTCATCGCCAAGTACGGAGCCGCCACCCGCACGGGAATGAGCCCGCTACCAGCCAGACACTGCCCTGAGCCCGCATCACTCTCCCCGATCACCGCGAGATGCCACTGGCGCGCTTCTGCGTTGCCATTCGCATTCAAGGCATACATGACTTCGGTCTGACCTTCGGGAATCACCACGGTCGGCTGCGCGCCCACATTGGGCGGCAAATACAGCATGCGCACAGTGATCGGCGCCGTAAATCCAGCCTTGCGCGTGGCCACCACTTTTAAATTCATAGATCCGTTGTGCACCAACGGGACCTTCGGTGTTTCTACGTCAATACTAAAAGGAACTTCCTCCACCACCGCCACCGCCAGTCGCTCAATCACACTGCTATAATACGGCGTGTTGTTCGGCTCGCCCATCATCAAATCAAGCTGCTGCACAAAACCACCACGCACATGCGACAGCCCCGGATCCGCTGGATGCGCACCAAAATCAACGAGCTTACCACTCAAAGGCGCTTCGGCCGCCGCCGTAAAAACCACCGGATACCCGCCCCCACTGCTCTGCGGCATCACCTCAGAAAGAAATTCCACCCCCTCCGGCAGCCCGCTCACCGCAAAAACTAAGTCCCCACCAAAATTCACCCGGTTCCCGTTGATAATGGCCGGAATCCGATTCCCCCGTGGCACCGGCATCATCTGCCGGGATTGATAGTCATAACGCGCCAGTTGCGGAATACTCAGTGTCAATGACGGCATCGCCACCGCCGCCTCCACCCGGTACACATAATCCACACCACCCGCTCGCAAATGATCAAAAATACACAGTACATAATCACCATCCTCCGGTGCCGTGAAGTCGAGCTTCGCATCCATCCCCGTCGCATCATCATTGCCAATGATCAGTGATTGGTCCGACGCCTTGAAAATCTGCATCACCGGGTCCAATGGCGATCGTATCGACCGCGCATGCGCGCTAAACGTGAACTTTTGGTCTTTTTTCGCTGAAAAACGAAACCGATCCACATCGCCGGGCGTCCCCATGACCCCATTAAAAGCCAGCGGTAACGGACCCGTGGCCGCCGTAGCCTGCGGAAAATCATTGTTGGGTTCCACCTCCAACACGTTGTCATCAGAGGAGACCCGCATCCAGTTGGGCGAGGGTGCACTCACGCCCTCCACCGTGGCCAGCACTCCCCATTTCGAGGATTCTTCCGCCGGCAAGGTGACTTGCTGCTCAATCGGCCCACCCACATCACCCAAATACGTCACCGCCAGCGCCGTACTCGCCTTCCCACCCGCCGGATAAACCGCGCTCGGACGAGGGAAACTGCCGATTTGCAATCGGTATCGACATCCTCCGTTTCCTACGTAAGAACTATCTCTGACTTGCACAATATAAACGCCATCTTCTGGAACAATAATCTGAGCAAAACTGTCCTGAGCCAGCAACGCGGTATCATCCGCCGCCGCCAGCTCAAATCGCTTCGAATCCATAATAGCCACATACGGATCCCAGAAATTACCATTCAACCGCAATCCCTCTACCTCCGCCGTCAATCGCATCCCTTTCCGCGCTTCCACTGCGTAAAAATCCACGTCTTCATTGTCCGCTACCCCTTCGACTACTGATGGCAGCGCGATGGCCTGCGGGGCGGCAAAGTCCGTATTCGGTTCTTTTTCTTCAACAGTAGGAAATTGGCTGACCCAGAATGTTTTGACTTCACTCAACCCGCTCCGGGCCCGCAATCGCACATAGTGCTCGCCAAGAGCACAGTCGGCCGCCAGCGCCACTTTGAGCTTCACGCTCTTGCCGTCATCCGCCGGGGTCAACGACCGCACTTCCACCCCAGGTCGATTCAGCATCACCTCCACCACATCCCCCAAGCGCTCACCCCCAAGCGTGAAGTCAACCTCCGTGCCGCGCTGCCCGCCACGTGGCATAATCGATTGCAGGCTGGGCGAAGCCGCCCACGCCACCCCGGCAAGG
>JALRGB010000052.1 GCA_023253575.1 Verrucomicrobiales bacterium | reverse complement strand
GGGAAGGATGAGGGCGTCTTTGTCGGGTTGGTGCCGATTTTTCTTGATCGCGATGCGCTCTTTCGCCCGGAACTCTGCGAAGACCAGGGTTTCCTCTTTTGCACGCATAATGATGTGAGGTCAAGTGGATAGCGAAAAAGTGCTGGACATTTCGCTTGTTGGAATCAGCATGAGGCTGTGAACTCTGCTGATCTTGATTTTGCTGGATCCGCGACGCGCGGAAGTACTGAAGGCAAAGCGCCACTGCGGGCGTTTGAGCGCTTTGATTGTGTGGTGGTTGAAGGGGAGGAAGCGCAGCAGGAGGTGCGCGAATGGATGGAGGCGGAGCATTGGTTGAAGAGTTTCCGACCGGTTGGGCACAGTCTGGTCCAGATGATCAAGGAGAAGGGTCAGGCGGTGGCGGTGGTGCAGTGGTCAGCGTGTGCGTATCACCTCAAGGACCGGGAACAATGGATTGGGTGGAATGCGATGCAATGCGCGCAGCGCCGCAAGTTGGTAGTCAACAATGTACGTTATCTGGTACGGGACCGCAGTCCGAATCTGGCCAGCAAGGCACTGGCGAAGGCGGTTGAGTCGTTGGCAGGGCAGTGGCGGGAGAAGTACGGATATGAACCGCTTGTTGCGGAGACGTTTACCGATCCGGCGACCCATCAGGGAACGTGCTACAAGGCGGCGGGTTGGACTCCGCTGGGCTTGACCAAAGGATCGCGGCGGCATCGGGCGGAGTTCTACGTGCCTGGACAGAGTCGGAAACTGCTATGGGTCAAAGCGCTGCGTCCGGATGCGCGGGAGTTGCTGTGTGCGCGAGAGTTGGCTCCTCCTCAGGCGGCGGGGGAAGATCCGGGCCGGGGATGTCCGCTGGGTCTGCGCGTGGCGGAGATGCAATCGTTGACCGAAGCGTTGCGCGACGTCCCCGATCCCCGCCGCCACAACCGCTGCGTTTATCTGGCGCCCATTCTCAGTTGCCTGTGTTTCGGGATGCTCTGTGGCGCCACCAACCTCAACGCGATGGTGCGCCAGGCTCACCGACTCAGTCAGGCCCAGCGTCGCGAGATCGGGTTGCGGGCAGGCCAGGGCGGCAAGCGCCGCCGAGCCCAGTCTGGCGTGGGAGCGGGCAAGGGCAGGCGGTTTATCCCCATCCCAAGTTATGAAACCTTCCGTCGCGTCCTGGCCTCGATCGATCTGGAGGCCCTGGCCGCCGTCCTCAGCCAATGGTTGAGCGCTCATCGCAGCGCCCTGCCCGCCCACTACGCCCTGGACGGCAAGACCATCCGCAAAACTCTCGGCCACATTGTCACCCTTTGCGACGCGGAAAACGGCGTGCCGGTGGCCGTGGCCGCCACCACGCAACTCGGCGGTGAACAGGAAGCCTCCCGCCGCCTCCTGCGCCGCGAGAGCACGGTTTTGCTCAATGCCACCGTGACAGCAGACGCGCTCTTCGCCAATCCGGAAAACGCCCATCTCATTTGTTCGGAAAAGGGCGGCGATTACCTCATCTCTCTCAAGGACAATCAGCCAAAACTGGCCGCCGCTGCCGCGGAAACTCTCGAAGCCGCCCCCTTTTTGACCTGACCACTGAAACGCGCAATGGAACACTCATATTCCGTTCCATTGCCACAGCCGATCTTCTCAAACTCGACCCGCTCGGCGCCACTGCCCCAGGGGCAAGCTCTGCTGCCCAACTCCCCAATCTAGCTTCCCTCGCACTGCCTCACGCCCGCCAAGTCGCCTGTCTGGTACGCAGCGTTCACGACAAAAAGGGCCGTCGTACCGATGTCACGGGCTGTCGCCTCTTCATCACCAGCAGGGACGCCGACGAGGCCAAGCGCCACAGCGTCGCACGGCTCATCAGAAATCACTGGAGTGTGGAAAACAAGGTCCACTGGCCACGCGACGCCGTGCTCGCCGAAGACCGTGCTCGCTGCCGCGTCCCAGCCATCGCCTGCGCTCTCGCCCTGATGCGAACTTCACTGCTCGCCCTCGTCCACGCCTCGGGCTTCTCCAGCACCACTCTCGCCACCGAACACTTCGCTCACAACTCGTTCGCCGCCTTCAACACAATACGTCATCAACGACTTGCATCTCTACGATAGGAAACCCTGAGCAACTCTTGAATATAGATAACACTCGCCGTTGAATTCCTCAGCCTCATTGCACTCAGTCGAGCAGACTCACTGGGGGGGTGGAGGAGCATATGGATAGGTATAACGGCTCTGTTGAAACCCTCATTGACGGACCCGAGATGCCGGAGGCACACCAGCGATCCAGCGCAACAACAACTCGCTGGCGGAAATGTTTCGGCGGTCAGCTAAAGATAGTATCCCGGTGTCAGCGGTCAATCAAAGGCAACCGTTCGACGGAACCGAATCGGGCTTTTCGGGAAAGTGTGGGGCAGCGCGGGCAGGCTGGGGCATGCGCGAGAAAGAACGACTGGGCAAGGATCGAGCCACAGTGCTGGGGCTGATTGGTCAATCGCCAGTAGTACACCACCTCGCCTCCGGGAACGGTGGCCACCCACATTTGGCCGGTGGCGGCCGCGCCGCTCTTGGTCTTCTGGCCGAGGAAGCGAATCGTTGTCAGGTCCATCTGCACGTAACCGCCCGCCCACAGATTCTGGTTCATGTGGCAGGACTACTGCGTCCAGCCTACACGGAAGCCCGGACACGGCCACTCCGCCCCTTCTCCACCAGTCGTCATCGAGATTCCTCGCCGGTCAGCAAGGTGACGATCCCCGCCCGGCCCGCTTTCGATGGACAATCCCTCGAAATGGCCATAGCTAGCAGATGTCCGAAGTCGGATTCAGCCACGGCCGCGACGTGCCGATTTTCCATTTTGACGGTCTCATGACCCCTAAAAAGTCAACCGGCGGCCGTCCCGCCAAGTTCGCCGAACCGAGCCGACCGGTCACGGTGACGCTGCCCGAACGTATTCTGCGTCAGCTGGATGTGATCGGACCAGACCGGGCTCAGGCCATCGCACGCCTCGTGGACGCCGCCGTTCCGAATGAGGAAAAGCGGCCGCGGGTCGAAGTCGCCAAAACCGGTTCTCACACTGGCCTCATCGTCGTCGGCCCAAGTCAAAGACTGAAGAAAATTCCATTCCTGCAACTGGTCGAAATAGCACCTACCCGGTTCCTGCTCGCTCTTGAACGCGGCCATGACTTCCGCTCGTTGGAACTCGCGCTCCGCGACGTGCTGGATGAAACTGAATTTCGATGTAACGTAGAAACAAAGTAACACTCCTATTTTCTACACAGAAACCCGCTTTATTGTTTCGCGCGAACCCCCTCCGCGATTGGCATCGATATACTTAACACCGTGATTTACAGACTTAAACAACTTGAAAAATCCGGACGTCGCATCCGGGTCGGCGTCATTGGCGTCGGGGCCATGGGGACCGGGGTGGCGCTGCAGGTGGCCCGCACTCCTGGTATGGAAGTCGTCTTTTTATCGGACCTCTCGAAGGAGGCGCTGGCCTGGGCAGTGCAGGCCACCGGCTTGACGGCGATCCCGATCGAATCGCCCTCCAATCTGCCGAGGCGCGGGGCGGGCGAAGTTTATGTGACTCATGATACGACCGGCTTACTGGAGGCCGACAACGGACTGGAGGTGGATGTGGTGGTCGAGTGCACGAATACGATCGCGGCGGCGGGGCGTCATTGTTTAGCGGCGATCGACCGCCGGGCGCATGTCGTGCTCATGAATGCGGAAGTCGATCTGGCCTTGGGTCGATTACTCGCACACGAAGCGGCCCGGCAGGGGGTGGTAGTAACCAGTGATGCGGGCGACCAGCACGGGGTGCTGGCGACCATGATTGATGAGATTGAGCTCTGGGGTTTTCGTATTGTGCAGGCGGGCAACATGAAAGGGTTTCTCAATCTGCGG
>JALRGB010000027.1 GCA_023253575.1 Verrucomicrobiales bacterium | reverse complement strand
ACCTTTCCCTCATCGACCAGCTCCCGCATGACTGAGATCGCCATGTTGATAGGAATAGCCAGTCCGATTCCCGCAAACATACCACTGCGAGTCTCAATGGCCGTATTTAATCCCACCACCCGCCCGTGAGCATCCAACAAGGGGCCACCCGAATTACCAGGATTGATCGCCGCATCCGTCTGAATGAAATTTTCATAACCGGGCTGTCCGGGTGTGGTGCGGCCGATGATGCCCAGCTCGCTGCGCCCCAGTCCGCTGACGATGCCCTGAGTGACGGATTGTTCCAGCCCCATGGGTGACCCGACGGCCAACACGACGTCACCGACGCGCACTGTGGTACTATCCCCCATCGTGGCCGGAGCCAGCCCGGAGGCATCAATCTTGACCAGTGCCACATCGGTTTGGGGGTCGCTGCCAATGACTCGGGCTGGAAATGGACGATCACGACCGGCCACGTCGATCTTCAAGTCGTCAGCCTGGGCGACCACGTGATAGTTGGTGAGGATATACCCATCCGCAGTGAGGATGACCCCGGACCCGAGGCCGGTCTGAACCGGCTTGCTGGCGGGCGGCCGACGCGGCGCCGGAGCCGCGCGCCGGTCACGCCGGTCCAGCCAGTCGCCGAAAAATTCGCGAAAATACGGAGGCAGATGGTCCAAATCCTCAGACGGCAGATCGAAACTGAAACTCCATTCGCGTCGAGATACTTTGGAATAAGTGTTGATGCTGACGACACTCGGCAGAATACGTTCCACGACCGGCGCATAGCTGTTCGTGATCGGCCCCGGTTCGGCCGGCCGGGTGCGGTCCCGGATCAGTTTTTGCTCGATGTCAGCGCCCCTGGTAGCAGGAGGAGCAGTATCGAGAGCCGAGAGACTCGCTCCAATTAAACTGCAAAATAAGGCCCAAAGAAAGCGACGATAACGGGAAGGACTCATGGAAGATCAGGGGAAAAAAGATAAAATGGGCTCAGCTCGACCGGTAGCAACTTCCCAAACCCCGACACCTCTCTCAGCCATCGGCTGAGAGAGGCCGGGGACATCAACCAGACGGCACCGCGGCGCCCGCAGGCCGTCAGCTCAGCGGACTAAGGGTCGGCTGCAACCACCGCCGACCAGAAGCCAGTCCGGTCATAACCATCCCGAATACCATCAACCACCGGCCGCCCTCAGGCACCGTGCCATTCAGAGCAGGCGGATCCCATTCTTGAAATCCAGCATTGTCTGCATAGTCCCCTCCCTTGCCCCCAAATTGGGAAAAGAGATAGACGTAATCAGAAGCGAGTGCCCCCGCAAAAAGACTTTGGGGAATAAAGGCAAACATATCGGCCGCTCCGCTCCCGGATGAAACCAGAGCGTAGTTAAGCAAGATCTCGCTATCTTCGCCGAGATCCAAAGAATACCTCAAGACGGACGACCCGTCTTGCAAATCATCCAAACTGTCCGCACTCGTCAACGCCTCGTCGCGGGTGTAAATCAACAACTGGTCAAGCGAAAGCAGCGGTTTGGCTTTTGACTGATTGATGTCCAGCCGCAGTTCGTAGTATGAGACATCGTCGATTCTGACGGTGCCAAACTCGCTAAGCTGAATGTCCCGCGTAAAGATGGGAGATGTATTCACATCATCCATGACCGGTCGCGCACTGGCATTGAAACCTTGACTCGATCCATTCTGCACCCCGAGACGGACAAATGGCTTCAACACGCCCGACCCGGCCGCGCCAGCATCAGCCGCTAGGAACTTGGCCCCGTTGATCTCGCCTTCCGCTCCGTAGGTTGTCAGGTCCAGAGACTTGACAACAGACGACGGGGACAGAGCCGGCCCTGACCCTGACCCTGACCCTGACACCAGCGGGTCCTTGATCTTCGCCGCCCAGATCCCGGGCGCAGCAAAACACAGCATCGTCACCATTCCGCATGTTTGAACTGTTTGTTTCATGTTTTTCCTTTTGGGTTTTTCTTTTGGGTTTTTTGCAACGGCGCACCACGCGGACAAACTGACATCCACGTTGGCACACCAGATCCCAGCCCCCGGCCAGCACCAAACCAGAACAGTTTGTGAGATTGACACCTAACATTCAATTGTCATCAATAGGGAGGTCATGCATTTCCAGAATTCCTCATTCTGGATTCACGATTATACTATTCCCTCCATAATCCACAATCCGGAGAAACAACCCGTAATTTGCGATGTTTTTACTAACATTATATCTCAGTAACTTACCTACCCACATCCGCCATGTTCTGAGTTCACCCATCCCACACTTTCAATCCATGATGCCACGATCGATCCTTCAATTGATTGGGATAAAGCCGACATCTCACCGCCAAGGCCTCAGGGTTTCCTAATCTAGAGATGTAAGTCGTTGATGACATACTGCGTTAAAAGCGGCCTTCTGAGTGTGAGCGAAGTGTTCTGTAGCGAGAGTGACGCTGGAAAAGCCTGAGACCTGGACGACGGCGAGCAGAGAAGTTCGCAGGAGGGCGAGGGCGCAGGCGATGGTTGGCGTGCGGCAGCGAGCCCTGTCCTCGGCGAGCACGGCGTCGCGTGGCGAGTGAACCTTGCTTTCCACGCTCCAATGTTTCCTGACGAGGCGCGCTATGATGTGGCGGTTGGCCCCATCGGCATCTCTGCTCGTAATGAAGAAGCGACAGCCGGTGACTTCGGGGCGACGGCTTTTTTTGTCGCGAACGCTGCGGACCAGACAGGCGATTTGGCGAGCGTGAGGCAGAGCGAACGAGGCTGGGTTGGGAGGTTCGGGAGCGTCTGGATCTGCTGAAGCAGCCGGGCGCTCAAGAGGGTCGAAGCTGAGAAGATCAACGGTGGCAACGGATCGGAGGATGTGAGTTCCATTGCGCGTTTCAGTGGTCAGGTCAAAAAGGGCGCAGCCGCGATAGTATTCGCGGCGGCGGCGGCTATACTCCTCTGCGTAATATTTTCGGATTTTGCGCATATAGATTTATAACATCCGATGTATGTATAACATACGTGGCATGATAAGACTTGTACTGAGCGACGAGGATCGCGCGGCGATTGCGGAAGAGCTTGATGATCCCACGACTGAACCCCGCCTGCATCGCCGATTGATGACGGTGCGATTGCACGATCTGAGCGTTCCTCACCGCTCGATTGCCCAAGCGCTGAACCTCTCCGATGATACGGTGACAAATTATCCATAGCTTCGTATTGGGTGCCTTTCTGGGCATGATTTGTTCCTTCACCCGGATCTTTGTGCCAAGTGGAAGTGGGCGGCAGCGTTACAGCGTTCTCGGCGCCGTTGAGACACGCGACCATGATTTCGTGAGCATCAGGACTTCCACAACCGCCCGGTCCGGAATCGATTCGAGAGGAACAGCAAAGTTGCCCGCTGAACCAGACACAT